>NZ_LSIX01001057.1:0-3154 GCF_001556475.1 Methylobacterium sp. CCH5-D2
CCGCCGCGCCCTGCCCTTCCAGCCCGGCGAGGAACGATTCGACGCGCCCCTCCCGCAGCGTCAGGCTCACGCCGGCCCGGTCGAGGCTCAGTTCCAGGCGCCGGTCTTCCCCGTCGGTGTCGATCGGGCGGAGCACCGCGACCTCATGCTCGGGCGCGCGCGGCAGCGCGCAGAGGTCGGCGATGAAGCGCTCCGTGCCCCCGCCGAAGCCGTGGGTGAGGTGGAGCGTCAGGCGCGCGAAGCGGCCGGCGAGCAGCCGCAGCAGCACCGCCTCGCGCAACGGTTCCAGCGGGTCGGCGCGGGTGAAGGCCTCGAGCTCGGGAACGTAGTCCGGGTAGAGCGCCTCCAGCCGGGCGTGGTTGACGGCGAGAAGCGCCAGCCGCGCCGCGGGGGTGAAGGAGACCGAGCCCTCGTGCATCACGAAGGTGTCGGTCGCCGCGAGGTGGACCCAGCCGAGGTCGCTCGCGGTCAGGCACCACTCGACCTCCTCGCAGTAGCCGCGGCCCCAGTCGAGGGAGAAGGGGCCGACCTCGTCGAGCGCCGCGCGATTGAGGTGCATGCAGAACCCGACACCGGTCGGCACCTCGACGGGCTCCGCGGCGTTCCCCGCGAAGGCGGCGTCGAGGGCGGCGGCGTCGAGGCCGAGGGGGCTCGCGTTGCGCGCGGTCGTGCTCGGGAAGCTCAGGATCGTCGCGGTGTTCGACATCGGCGTCACCGAGGCGATGCCGGGCCGCACGTGGCAGTGCCGGGCGAGGCGCTCGACCGCGCCCGGCGGCAGGACCGTGTCGGCGTTCAAGAGCAGCGCGTCCTCGCCGCGGGCCAGCATGGCGAGACCCCGGTTCACGGTGGCGATGAAGCCGAGGTTCTTCGGGTTGCGCGCGATGGTCAGGCCCGGGTAGCGCCGGGACTCGAGCTCGGCGAGATAGCGCCCCACCTCCGGGTCCGGCGAGGCGTCGTCGATGACGATCGCGCGCACCCGCCGGACGCCGAGCTGCGGCAGCAGCGCGGCGAGGCAGAGCCTGAGGTCGGCGAGCCCGTCGTAGACGGGCACGATCGCGCAGACCGGCGGCGGCTGCACGGTGGGGCGCACGACCTCCCCGGGCCCGTAGGCCGCGGTCGCCGCGGCCCCGGGCTGGAAGGCGATCGCCGCGTCCGGCCTCCGGCGCTCGACATCGTGGATCCGCGCCCGGACGGCTTGGCGCCGCGCGAGGCTGAGGGCGGGCCGCTCGGAGCCGCGCCCGTCCGGACCGAGGAGCGCGGCGCGCGCCTCCGCCCGCTCTGCGGCCACCCGGCCGAGGCGGTCGCTGCCGACCCGGCCGACGACCCGGCCGCTGCCCTCGGGTCCCGCCACCAGCAGGCTGCCGGGCTCGACCGGCTCCTCGAAGGCGAAGCTCGCCCAGTCGCGCCCGAAGGCGGCCCGGAGGTCGGCGCGCGCGTGCGTGGTGGTGCTGGCGCGGGTGATCCCGTCCGTGACGATGCGCAGCGTCGTCGGCGCGTCGTCGGCGGAGCGGTCGAAATACCAGCCGGAGAGGCCGTCCGGCCCCGCCGTCTCGATGTGGAATTTCGGCCGCGCCCGCCAGGGCCCGAGATCGAGCAGGGTCTCGCCCGCGCGCACGCCGAGCCGGTGCTCGCTGCCGTCGAGCACGCGCGGCGGCAGCGGCAGGCGGAAGCCGTTCCAGCCACCCTGCCCGCCCGGCATCAGGAAGCGCCGGAAGCGGTCGAGCACGACCGGCTCCCCGGCCTCGCCGTCGATCACGAGTTGCACCCGCGGCACGTCGCAGGGGAAGAGCGGCGAGACCCAGCCCTCCAGGCCGTGATCGCGCACGCCCGCGATCCGGCCGGCGTAGAGGCCGGGCCCCAGGGTGAAGCGCTGCCGCCGCGTCCGGCCGCCGACCTCGACGCTCAGGGTGCAGGAGCCGGCCCCGTCGGCCGCGAGCGGCGCGACGAGGAGCGTCGCCCCCGGCTCGGCGAACACCTGCACGCCCTCGACCGGGCGCTCGGGCGCCTCACCCGTCCGCGCGGCGATCCGCACGGCGTCCGGCGCAACGCCCGGTTCGAGCGCCACCGCGACGCCGCCGTCGAAGGGGGTGAACCATGCGACCGGGCCGGAGGGGCGGCGCAGCCAGCGCGTGCCATCCGTGCCCAGCCGCTTCAGCTGCTTGAGAAGATCCAAGATCCGCGCGGCTCCAACCCCTCGGCGTCCCGGCCGGGCGCCGCTCCTCATAACGGTTCCGATCTGCGCGCGAAACGCCGCCCTCGCGACGCGGGCGAGCCGGCACCATATCCGCGAAGCTCCCCGTCTGGCTCAGGTCCCCCGCGTGCTCAGGATCGCCGTTCTCGCGCTCGTCCTCCTCTATCTCCTGCCCATCGGCATCTCGGCCCTGCTCTACGCCGCCCGCGCGCGCGGCGACTGGCGCGCGGCCGACCGCTCCAGCGCCGGCCTCCTGCCCGAGCCGCGCGCGCACCGTCCGGCACTGGTTCGGGTCTTCTCGGCCCGCACGGTGAGCTGGCGCGGAATCCTGGCGACCCATGCCTGGATCGTGGTGAAGGAGGAGGGCGCGGGCACCTACAGCCGCTTCGACTACACCGCCTGGGGCCGGCCGATCTGGGTGGACCGCTTCGTGCCGGACGGGCGCTGGTTCGGCAGCGTGCCCGAGACCGTGGTCGGCCTCGATGGCGCGGAGGCCGCGGCGGCGATCCCGCGCATCCGCGCGGTGATCGCGGGCTACCGCTACGCCGCGCCCGGCGACTACACGGTCTGGCCGGGCCCGAACTCGAACACCTTCGTGGCCGCCGTGATGGCGGCGGTCCCCGGGATCCGGGCCGGCCTGCCGGCCACCGCCATCGGCAAGGACTTTCCCTACGACGGGCGCTGGTTCGGCACCACGCCCTCCCGCACCGGCCTGCGGCTCAATCTCGGCGGCTATCTCGGCCTCACCCTCGGCTGGGTGGAGGGGGTGGAGCTGAACATCCTCGGCGCCGTGGCGGGGCTCGACCTGCGCCGCCCGGCGGTGAAGCTGCCGGCGCTCGGCCGCGTCGGGTTCTGAACCGGGGCCGCCCCTGCCCCGGACGCCCGCTGGTTGATCGGTTCGGCCGCACGCGGTGAACCGCGCCGTGCCCCCTCTCCCATAGGGAGAGGGTTGGGGTGAGGGGT
>NZ_LSIX01001058.1:0-222 GCF_001556475.1 Methylobacterium sp. CCH5-D2
CAGGATCACCTGCAGGCCCCGGCTCGCCGCGTACGCGACGACGCCGTCCATCTGCCCGAGCTCGCTCGTGCTCAGCGGGCCGTTCGCGGTGAGCTGCACCCGCTCCCAGAGGAACGGCAGCCGGACGACCGACATGCCTTTGCCGGCGTAGTAATCGATCTCCTGCCGGGTCGGGTATGTGTAGTCCGTGCCGAGTGTTCCGGGCAGATGTCCGCCGCCGAA
>NZ_LSIX01001059.1:0-1173 GCF_001556475.1 Methylobacterium sp. CCH5-D2
CCCGGCTTTCTGCGAAAGCAGACCTCTCCCTATGGGAGAGGGGACCCGCGCCTCGTTCCAGGACGATGCGTTGGACCGAACCCACCAACCGGAAACCGTGTTATCCACCGTTTCCACAGGCTTTATCCCCAGCGTTGACCCGTGCTCCCGCATAGCGTGTTCATGCTTTGTTCGAAACACGGCGGAGTTGAGGATGGTGGATCGTGCGACCGAGACCGAGCCGACGGAGGCCGAGCGCATCGCGCACGCGTATCGGGTCGCCAGCGGCGGCAACGCCTGGGCCGCGCTCGTGCGCGCGGTCGAGGATGCCCTCGCGGATCTGGCCGAGGCCGAGCGGCGCACGCTGCGCCGTGACCGGCTGATCTCGCACGGCTACGTTCGCGGCCGCCTCGATGGCGGTCGCTAGAGGGAACGGCTCTGCGACCTCCGGGGGCGCCAAGGCGCGCGTCCACGACCATCGCCCGCGCCCGCGCCCGGGACGGGCGTCCTCCCGTGCTGGGGCGCTTCGGGCCGAAGCCTCTTCGGGCGATCGGGCCGCGTGCGCGGCCGATACCGAACCCCTCGCCCCCGGCAGGCTCTCGCCGGCATCCGGGCGGAATCGGCTCTCCGTGCCGCAATCCGGGACCGAACGCGAGGGCGCTCGACACGTCGTCCCGCCCCCGGACCGCGGGCCGGCCGCCGCGGCGGGTGGTCCCGTGCCCCGCGCTCCGAAAACGCGCGGGCGCGCGGCACCCGGATACCCGCCGCAGCATTCGAGTTTAAAATTACTCTTATTACAGTAGATTGCCTCGGAAAATCGTCTCTCTCCGCATAGATCCGGCTGACGGGCCCGGGGGATTCCGCTATGCCCTGCTCATGGGCAAGCTGAAGCCGGTCTATCTCTATCGTCTGCGGCTCCTCTACGCTGCCCCGCGCTACTACGCGCCGCAGAGCATCAATCATTACCTGGAGAAGCGCGGCCTGATCCGCCGCACCGGGCGCGCGCTGCCGGCCCGGCGGCACGAGGAGTACGAGATCACGGAGGCCGGCCGCACGGCCTTCGACGCGGCGCTCGCGGCGCCCGAATGAGGCGCGCTCAGACGGCCGGGGGCTGGCGCCCGGAGAGCGAGCGGAAGATCCGGGCGAGTTCCTCGGCGGAGTAGGGCTTGCGCACGAGCTCGAAGCCGTGGGCGT
>NZ_LSIX01000105.1:0-662 GCF_001556475.1 Methylobacterium sp. CCH5-D2
GAGCCGGTCTCCGGGCCGATCTCCGAACTGGGTTCCGAGCCGACCGCCCCGCCGGACGAGCCCGCCCCGCCGCCTGGACCCGCCGAGGCGCTCCCGCCCGAGGGCAAGGAGTCCGGGCCGGATCCCGCTCCGGACCCCGAGGCGGCGCTGGCCGAGATCCGGGCGCGCGCCGACGCGGGCGAGAGCGGCGCGGCCTGGCGCGCGCTGCGGGCGGCGCTCGCCGCGCGCCCGACCGACCCGACCTTGCGCTTCTACGAGGGGCTGATCGCGGCCGAGGCCGAGCGCGCCTTCCGGGCGGCGCTCTATCTCGATCCGGGCTTCGTCATGGCCCACCACCATCTCGGCCTGCTGCTCGCGGGCCTGGGGCGGACCGAGGCGGCGCGCCGGGCCCTCGACAACGCGCTGCGGCTGAGCCAAGCCCTGCCGCCGGAGACGGTGCTCCGCGAGGGTGACGGCGCGACCGCCGCCGAGATCGCGGCCGGCGCGCGCGCGGCGCGGGACGGCATCGGGCGATGAACGAGGGGGACCCGCGTGGCCCCGGGGCGGTGAGGGAGAGCGCCGGCACGATGCCGATCAGAACGGCGAACGAGACCGCGGAGCGGGCCCGTGCCCTGCGCGCCGCCCGCACCGAGGCCCTGGCCCGGCGGGGGCTCGGTGCGGGC
>NZ_LSIX01001060.1:0-17859 GCF_001556475.1 Methylobacterium sp. CCH5-D2
CCGCCGCTTCTTCCTCCGGCGACCCGACCGTAAGCACCGGATCCGGATCGCGTCCCGCGCCGAGGTCGAGACCCTCTCGATGCAGCTGGGCAGCGAGCCCTCGGACGATTCCTGCTGGTACGCGGCCGTGCGTCAGGTCGAGCCGGGGTGGCGGCTGCGCGGATTCTGGCTGGGCCTGAAAGGCTTCGACACCGACGAGCCCGAGGACATCTGCCGGGCCGCCTACGAGAACACGGTCCGGCCCGGCACGCTCGCCCATGAGATCGGCCGGGCTTTCGAAGCGAAGGTTGCGGAGCTCCGCACGGGAGGTGCCGCATGAGCAGCGGCGCCGCACAGCAGTTCCCGCCGACCGGCATGGTCGAGCACGCCCTGGAATGGGCCGGCCGCGGCTTCCGGGTCTTCCCCTGCGACCCGAGCCCGGCCGGGGAGGGGAGCAAGCGCCCCCTCGTCGCCCGCGACAAGGATGCCGCCGGCAAGCCGATCCCGAAGACCGGTGGCTTCTACAAGGCCACCACCGACGAGGCCACGATCCGGCGCTGGTGGATGCGCTGGCCCGGCGCGCTGATCGGTGTGCGCATGGGCCGCGAGGCCGGCGTGTTCGCGGTCGATCCTGATGTGGTGAAGAAGCCTGGCGATGCCGATGGGCTCGCGGCCTGGACGGCACTCGTCGCCCAGCACGGTGGCGAGCCACACACCCACACGCATCGCACGCCGAGCGGCGGCCGGCACGTCCTGTTGCGGTATCCCGAGGGTCGGGACGTTACCAACGGCGAGGGCAATCTGCCGGCCGGCATCAACGTGCGCGGCGAGGGCGGCTACGTCATCGTCCCGCCCTCCGCGATGCAGGACGGGCGCACCTACCAGCATGAGGAGCCGGAGCACGCCTTCAGCTTCGCGGACGCGCCGGGTTGGCTGCTCGACTTGATCCTCGGCGAGAAGCCGACGATCACCGAGCGCGCTCGCGCCGCTCGGGAGGATTTGGGCCGGCGCACCGGCAAGGCGGGTCGGACCAAGGGCAGCGAGCGTCCTGCCTCCTCAGCGCACGAACGATACGTCCGTTCCGCCGTGGAGGCCGAGTGCGACGTCGTCGCCAAGGCGGCGCCCGGCGGCCGCAACAACACGCTGAACCGCGCCGCCTTCAACCTCGGCACGCTCATCGGGGCGGGTGTGCTCGATGCCCGCGAGGCGATGCTGCGCCTGCTACTGGCGGCCCACGCCTGCGGGCTGGTCGCGGACAAGGGCGAGGATCGGGCGACCGCCACCATTGAGAGCGGTTTGACCGCCGGGGCCGAGCACCCGCGCGAGATGCCCGAGCGGAAGGGCCGGGCTGGGGCGGCCAAGCGCAGCCGAAAGGAGCGGGAGAGCGCGCCCGAATCGGATGACGTCGAGGATGCCCGCCCGATCGTGTTCATCACGGCCGGCAGGATCCCGGAGGCCGCAGACCGTACCGAGGAGATCCTGCTCTCGGCCGGCGTCGAGGTGTTCTCCCGAGCTGGTACACTCGCCCGGCCGGTGACCGACAGCGTGCCGGCCTCGAAGGGCCGCACGACGACGATCGCCCGGCTGCGGCCGCTCTGCGGGACCAGCCTCGCCGACCTCGCGGCCCGGGTGATGCGGTTCAGGCGCTTCGACAAGCGCTCGAACGAATGGGTCGACATGAACCCGCCGGCCGAGCTGATGCAGACGCTGCTGGTGCGCGAGGGGCAATGGCGCATCCCGCCGGTGGCCGGCGTGATCACCACGCCGACGCTGCGTCCCGACGGCAGCCTACTGGCCGAGCCGGGCTACGATCCGGAGACGCGGCTGTTCCTGGCCCTGGACCCGACCTTCCGGCTTCCGCCGGTGCCCGAGACCCCGACACGGGCAGAAGCCATGGCAGCGCTGCAGCTCCTCGAGGAGCTGCTCGCCGGCTTCCCCTTCGTGGAACCGGTCGACCGGGCCGTCGCCCTCTCCGGTATCCTCACGGCGGTGGTGCGTGGGACGATGCCTGTCGCGCCGCTCCACGCGATCCGGGCGCACAGCCCCGGCACCGGTAAGAGCCTCCTGGTCGACATCGCTTCAGCGATCGCCACGGGGCGGCACTGCCCGGTCATCGCGGCCGGCAAGACCGAGGAGGAAACCGAGAAGCGGCTCGGGGCCCTGCTGCGGGACGCGGTCGCGGTGGTGTCGATCGACAATGTGAACGGCGAGCTGGGCGGGGACATGCTCTGCCAGATGACCGAGCGACCGCTGGTCCGAGTGCGCGTGCTGGGCCGCAGCGAGGCGCCCGAGTTGGAGATCCGCTCGACCACCTTCGCCACCGGCAACAACCTGATCCTAGTCGGCGACATGACCCGGCGCACCGTGCTTTGCACCCTGGACGCCAAGGTAGAGCGGCCCGAGCTGCGGACCTTCGACTTCGACCCGGTCGAGCGCGTGCTGGCCGACCGCGGCGCCTTCGTCGCGGCGGCCATGACGGTGATTCGGGCGTACCGGGCTGCGGGCTCGCCGCAGGTCTGCGGGCCGATCGGCAGCTACGCGGACTGGTCCCAGGCGGTGCGGGCGCCGCTGATCTGGCTCGGGCACGCCGACCCGGTCGCCAGCATGGAGACGGCTCGCGAGGAGGATCCGGAGCTCTCCGCGATCCGGGAGCTGTTCGGGCACTGGCGCGAGCACCTCGGGTCGAGCCCGTACACCACCAATGCCATCATCCAGGCCGCGTGCGAGCGGGACAGCTTCGGCGGCTATGGGCCGAGCGATTTCAAGACGGCCGAGTTCCGGGACCTGCTGCTGCGCCAAGCCGGCGATGGTGGCGCCGTGAACAGCCGCAAGCTCGGCAAATGGCTCTCGCGAATCAGCGGGCGGGTGGTCGAGGGCATGCGGATCGAGATGAAGGGCAGCGCCAATCACGGCAGCCGCTTCACCCTCGTTTCGACCGCCTACAGCGCGCAGAAGGAACGGGCCTATGCGACCGCCTTCTGACCACTCTGGCTGCGCCTCGCCGGCTCGGATGGGGGTTTCGGGGGGTTTTGGGGGTTTGTTTCAGCCCTCCACCCGTAACTGGCAGGAATGAGGTTCTGACAGTTTCCGCGCGTCGCTTGAAACAAACCCCCAAAACCCCCGCAAACCCCCATCGGTGCGCGAGTGCCGAGGTGGAGCGCCGCTGACAGCGATCGGGGGCATTAATTCGCAGCATGACTGCGCATCGACATAAACGCTACGTGCATAGCAGATGCAAACAGAGCATCACACAGCATAACGGCGGCTGTTCAGCCTCTTCTTTGAGGTCGATCTTCTATCGTTGCCAAGCACATCGATGCCGCGCATCGTCGTCTCCACGCAGTAGATGAGACGTGGCGATGTCCGGACTTCTTCGACGCGACGCAGTGCTCAGGCTGAAGGTCGAGACCGACCTCGCCCGCGCAGTCGATACCGCCGCTCGCCGTCGCGGGCAGACCGTTTCCGAATTCGTTCGGCAGAGCGTTAGGGCCCAGCTGCAGGCAGACGGGGTCAGCCTGCCGCCTCTCGACGTCGCCGTCCAGCGCGAGGCCGCCTGACCCGCCCTCCGCCCTGGCATGCCGCGGGTCCTCCCGGGGCGGGGCACCCCCTTGCGGGCAGAGATGCTCCCGATTTTTGGCTCTCTGCAGCCTCGAATTTCTAGGTACGAATCATGCCGGAGGGACTGTCGAACACCGCTTTTGCCAAGCTGATCGGCGTCACTGAGGGCGCCGTTCGCAAGGCCGACAAGCAAGGCCGCATCAAACGCTTGGCTGACGGCTCGATCGATGAGGCGCTCTCGCTGAAGCTCTGGCGCGAGCAGTCGGACCCGGCTCGTACCGTGGCCCGTACTGCGCCTCGGACCGGTACGAGTACGGGGGGAGCGGAGGTTCGCTCGCAGATCGGTACCTTCCCGGCGCCTGACGCTTATCGCGCCCGCTCCGATCTGCCCGACGCCTTCGTGCAGGGCGCCTTGTTCGGGGCCCACCTGGTTGCGTTCGGCATCCCGACCGTGGTGGGCTGCGCTGCCATCGAGGCCGGCCTGAGCCGCGAGGTTGGACTCGCCCTGCACGACGCCGCCCGGATCGATGCCGCCTTCCTCGTCGGTGGCGTCTGCGAAGACCTCGGCCTGATCGCGCCCGACGCCGAGCTTCCGGCCGTCTACCAGCCGGCCGCCTTCCAGGGCTTCGACCCGCGCCCCCTTACGCCGGGAGCATTCGCATGACCCGCACCCATCCTTCAAATCGCGACGACGCGGGTCGGGATCTCCCCGCGACCGCCGCGCGCCCGGGCTCTGCCCTGGCCTGGGCCGCCAGCCAGCAATGGCCGGCGGCCCGCAACATTGCCCTGCAGGCGCGTGCCGTTGCGGCGCCCGCCCGCGCCCTCACCGAGCAGGTCCGGCGTCAGGTCGCCCGGTCCGGCCTCGCAACACGGAAGGATCTCGGTCGATGAAGTCGCCACTGCCCAAGCTCGCCAAGGATCTCGCCGCCCTCGTCGGCATCGCCCGGAAGGAGACTGACCCGGAGAAGATCGAGGCGGCGCTGGCCGACGCCCGCGGCCAGGTCGAGACGGCGATCGCCGAGCGCGAGGCGGCCGAGGCCGCTTACCGCGACGGTCTGCTCGATGCCTCGCCTGCGGAATCGGAGCGCCAGCTGTCGGAGGCTTCCGCGGCGAAGGTGAAGGTGGACCGCGCCGAGGCCCTGGTCGCCGCGCTCGCCCAGCGCCTCACCATGGCCCGGGACGAGCAGGACCGCGCCCGCCGGAAGGCCATCCATGACGAGGCCCGGCAGAAGTGCGACGCGATCCGCCTTCGCCTGCCGGAGGAGTACCGTCACCACGCCACGGCGCTACGCACACTGCTCCGGGATCTGGCCGAGGCCGAGGTCGCCCGCGAGCGCGCCAAGGATCACTTCGAGGAGTTCGGGCAGATCCCTAGCCCCGAAGATGGTCCGCGGGGTCTGTATGGCCTTCCTGAGGAGATCATCGACGAGAGCGACGTCGAGCTCTGGACGATCATCGGCCGCTCGCAGCCTCTGCCGGCCGATCAGCAGGGGAAGGTGCGGCAAGATCGCGACGGCGGGCGAGCCTACCACTACAGTGGGGGCGGCTCGTTCGAGTGCTCTCGCCTCCGCTACAAGCGGACCCGGTACCGCGAGAGCGTCGCGTCGCCGTGGAATACCCGTTCGATCCTGAACCAAGTCAATCTGCCGGCCTTCCACGCCTTCGGCGACGACTTCGTCACGGCCGAGCGCATCCGCGGGCCGATGACGACGCTGGAGCATCTCGCCCGGGAGCGGGTCGACCAGCACAAGCACGAACGGCCAGTGCTCGAGCGTCTGGAGCGGATAATCGAGGAGCGCGAGGACGGCGCCCGATCCGCGGTGCAGCTGCGGAGCGTCGCATGATCTTTGAGGATGATCTGACGGAATCGGCCGACGAGGTCCTCGCCCGGCAGGCTCGTTCCGAGGCTCGCCGCGACGCGGTGCTCAACGCCCCGGAAGCGGCGGACCGCGGCCTCCTCGCCTTCGCGCTCGCCCTGCGCCTCGACCTCTCGGCCGAGCACGCTGTCCTCTACCTGCGCGAGGCCCCGGCCGGCCTGAATACGGCGTCCAGGGTCGCCGCCTGGGTCGAGGCGATCCCGCTCCAGACCAGCACGGAGACCCGCCAGTGAGTGACCACGACAGCCGAGACCCGGCTCCGCCGCGCATTCCGCCGGTCCGGGCCGTCCTGCCGGATCCGGTCTGGAGGGCCTGAGCATGGCCGCCCGCCGCAAGCGCTCGCCGGTATCCGCGCCAGCCGCGTCGCCACCCACCCTGCCGCCGCCGCGCTTCGTCGCGCCCGTGCCGGACAGCCCAGTCGAGCTGCAGCACCCCATCGAGTACGCCGGTCGGACCTACGCCACGATCATCCGGCGGCGGCCGTCGAGCGGCGTGCTTGGCCGGTGGTTCGAGCAGTTCGATGCGGATGCCGCGCCCCAGCCCGGCGAACCACACCTCAACGTCCCGATCTTTATCGACGAGGCCGGTGAGCTGATCCCCGACGCCGTGCTCGGCTTCCTCGACGACGACGACAAGCAGCGGGTCTACGAGGGCACGGACCCTTTTTTGCCGGCGCGGCTGATGGTTGCCCTGGAAGCGCTGACGCAGGAATTACCCCCTTCCACTGGCGGACCTGCCGAGCTGACATCCTCCGTTTCATCGGCGGCAGCCGCGCCGAACTCGACGCCCTGACCTGGGCGGAGCTGACCCGCGAGTGGTTCGAGGCCAAGCGCATCGCAGAGGGCCGCTGACATGGCGACACGCACCGCACAGCTGATCGCGAAGCTGGTCGATCAGGTCTCCGGCCCCGCCAAGGGCATGGCGGGTGCGCTGAAGGGCACGGCCTCGGCGCTCGATGCTCTGAAGGCCAAGACCGGCAAGATCGACGCCTTCCGGCAGGCCAGCAAGTCGCTCGACGACGCCTCGCAGCGGTTCAAGCTGGCCCAGCAGAACCTCCGGAAGATCCGTGCCGAGATGGACGCGGCCGGCGACGGGGGGAAGAAGCTCGCGTCTGCGCTGCGCAGCGCCGAGCGCGAGGTCGAGGCGGCCCGAAACGCTTTTAAGAGCCAAGGGCAGGAGGTGCGCAACCTGCGCTCCGCCCTGCAGCAGGCCGGCGTGCCCCTCGATCAACTCGCCGCGCACGAGCGCAGCCTGCGGGCGGAGATCGATCGGACGACGGCCGCGCTGCAACGGCAGGAAGCGGCCGCGCGCGCCGCTCTACGGCCCGGCGCCGCCGGTCGTCTCGGCCGGCTCACCGACGCGATCGAGGCCGAGCGCTTGAACCGCCGCCAGCTCCAGCAGCAGAGGGCCGAGGGCGGTGGTGGCGCGGCCAGCGCCTTCGCGGGCGCGGGCATCGCCCGGTTCGGCGTCGCTGCGGCCGGCATCGGTGGGGGCGCCTACGTGTTGGGCGAGCAGGTCCGCCGCTCAGTCCAGAGCTTCTCCAAGCTGGAGACCGCCTACAAGGATCTGGCCATCACCTCGGATCAGAGCGACACCACGGTGAGCGCCAGCGTGGAGGGATTTCGCCGGCAGGCCGCGCAGTACGGCTCCAGCACGAAGGAGATGGTCGAGACGGCCAAGACCTTCGTGGCCGCGGGCCTCGATTACAAGGTCGCGGTGGCGGCCGTGCTGCCCACCATCAAGACGGCCAAGGCCTCATTCGGCGAGCTGCCCGATACGGCGCGGGCCGGTGTCGCTGCGATCAACAACCTTGAGATCGCCGTCACCGATCTCCCGGAAGCCTTCGACCGCATGGCCAAGGCCGGCAAGGAGGGCAACGTCGAGCTCGCCAACCTTGCCCGCATCTTGCCCTCGGTGGCCGCCTCCGGATCCAAGCTCGGGCTGAAGGGGCTGTCCGGCCTCACCGACATCACCTCGGCGTTGGAGATCCTCGGCAAGGTCACGTCCTCGCCCGACGAGGCGGCCAACCGCCTGGAGAACCTGTTCGAGAAGGTCACGGCCGACGAGACCGTGAAGGCCTTCAAGAAGGTGTCGAAGGCCGCCGGCCAGACGATCGACCTGGAAAAGGAGATCGCGAAAGGCGCCAAGAACGGCGAGAGCGCGCTCGCGGTGACGCTGCGGCTGGCCAAGCAGCTGACCAAGGGCAACCCGTTCCGGATCAACGAGCTGTTCGGCGACATGCAGGCCCGCGCCGCGGTCGAGGCCCTGCTGAAGTTCGAGGACGAGTACAACGCCATTCGCGGGCGCATCAACCGGGACAGCAAGGGCCTCGTCGACAAAGACTTCGAGCGGGCCACGGGGCGGCTAGCGGCCGATTTCGAGAAGCTCGGCGCGGCCTGGGACCGGCTCTCGGGCCGGATCGGCGAGGGGCTTGCGCCCGGCCTCAGCCAGATCACGCAGCAGCTCACCCGCTTCCTTGAGAAGCTCGATCAGGGCGACTCGACGCTGCAGCGGATGATGAAGCGGCTCACGCCGGACGGCCCCAACGACAAACCGGGGGACGGCAGCGACCCGCTCGGCCGCCTCTCGACCGCGATCCTGAAGCAGATCGACCCGAAGTTCGGCAAGAGCCTGGACGAGCAGTCCGAGATGGACCGCACCGCCGAGAGGGTGCGGAAGGAGGCCGAGGAGCGCCGCATGCTCGCCCGGCCCGGGGAACTGGAGGAGCAGATCCGCCGCCGGCAGGCGGTGCTCGAGCGTTCGCGCGAAGTGGCAGGCGGCCGCCCCGGCATTCAGGCGAACATGGCCCGCGAGCAGGTCGGCAAGAGCGAAGCCGAGATCGCACGGCTGCAGGGCGAGCTTGCGAAGGCGTGGGAGGCGATCGGCGAGGTGCGGGCGCGGCAGAAGCGCGACCGCGGCGCCTTCGGCCTGGACGGGCCCGCAGGCGAGCAGACCGGCATCACGCCAGGAAGTTTCGGGTTCGGCCTGCACGGCACGCAGAACCTCGCCTCGCGTGGGGTACCGCTGCCGCCCGCCCGGCCTCCTGAGATGACGCCACAGGTCGAGGCGCTCGGCCAAAAGCTCGACGAGGCCAAGGGCAAGGCCGCTGAGCTAGGCGGCATGACTGTCGCCCCGAAGGTGGAGGCTGCGGGCCTCGACAGCTTCACGTCCGGGATCCACACCGCCAAGGGCACCTTCACCGAACTGGGCGAGATGACGGCCAACCCGACCATCGGCATGGGGTCGGTGAACGCCTTCAACGCGGGGCTCCGCGAGGGACTATCCCTCCTCGCCAAGTTGAAGGCGGAGGCCGCCTCGATGCCCTCGCCGAACGTCGGCGGCGGGGCCCGTACCGGCAAGGTCTCATCCGCCCGATCCGGGGCCTTCAGCGATACGGGGATGGGCTGATGGAGCCCGGCACCCCCGAGTATGCCGCCGAGCTAGGGGCGGTCTGCGCTAAGCTTACCGAGGCGGCCACCACCTTCGCGGCCTGCGCGCAGATGCAGAGCCGGCAGATCATCGCCCTGATGAGTTGCGTCGCGGCCCTCTCCCGCGAGATGGAGGAGCGATGCGGCGTAGACCGCGCTGAGCTTGCTCGGGGCATCCTCGCGACGCTGACCGCCGATCTGGGCGAGGATGCTGAGCGCGACCTCGTGCTTCGCAGTCTGCTCGGGCAAGCCGCCGGGGCGCCAGCGGAGAAGACCGTACCCGGTCCGGCTCTACGGCTGATTCCGGGCGGGAGGGTCGGACCGGGCAAACGCTCGACTTGAGATCCTGCCGCGGGAGCGGGCGCCGTGACCTGCCCGGCGCCCGATCAGGATCTCATCGCCGTGATCGCCCTGGTCTGCCTGCTGGCTGGGCTGATCATCGGCAGGGCGGTCGCCGCGCGCGGGCCGCCGGGATGATGCGTTCTGGCATACCGTGTGCATAGCAGGGTGACACCTTCTGGCGTTTCCTCCCAGAGCACTTAGCCCGCCCGGCCCCGCCGCGGCGGGCTTTTTCATGCCACGGATCAGTCTGCTCGAACCCGTCGATCCGCATCGCGTTGATGCGCGACCGTCACCGACCAAACGGGCCCAAGATGCCGCTCTACACAATTGATACCGATGACGCTGGCAGCTTCGTGCCGGGCGACCCGGAAGCCGGTTTTGACTGCCCTAGGAAAGCCAGGACGGAAGCGCATCGGGTGCTGGGATCGATGACAAACAGCGCTCTGCCGGACGGTGAGCATCGCGTGCTGCGGGCCACCGTGCGCGACGAGCGTGGGCAAGAGATCTACGCGGCGACCGTGACGTTCGCGGGGGAATGGAAAGTACCGCTGGCTGCGGGATGAGCAGCGCTCCGCCTTGATCTTGCCGCCCGTTGGCACGAACCTGCCGTCGACCGCTGGTGCGGTCGTTTCCTCCCAGACTTGGCCCGCCCGGTTCGCCGCGGCGGGCTTTTTCAGCTGCGACACCGGCGATCGTACCGAGATCCGCTCGCACGCCCACATAACCATAGGTGCCGGCGGCAACCGGACGCTTCCCTTGCGGAGCCCGCTATGAAGTGGATCCTACCTGTCTGCGCCCTAGCGCTGAGCTTCTCCGGTTCGGCGTTTGCTCGAAGCCTCCTGCATCGGCCAGCTCCAGAGCTGCCTAGTGGCATTGCCCAAGTGCAGCCGAACGACACCGGGGCTCCGGGCAGCCTGATCATCTCCCGCGGCAGCACGGGCGCGGACACCATCTTCCTGAACTCCGCCGCGGGCGGCAACGCCGGTCAGCCTGAACGCGCGATCCCGCTGGGCAGTGGCGGT
The DNA here is from genome assembly GCF_001556475.1 of Methylobacterium sp. CCH5-D2. Classification (NCBI taxonomy): domain Bacteria; kingdom Pseudomonadati; phylum Pseudomonadota; class Alphaproteobacteria; order Hyphomicrobiales; family Methylobacteriaceae; genus Methylobacterium; species Methylobacterium sp. CCH5-D2. Next base: position 10,207 of record NZ_LSIX01001060.1, read on the forward strand.
GGGGGCGATAGCGGCGGCAGCCCATAGACGTCCACGCATTCGCCGTCTTAGCCCACCCGGGCGACTGGAGCGGGCCTTTCGATACCGATCAGATGTTCGTCAGCGCCTGCGTCGCCGCACGTCCGGCTGATCGCGGGCTTTGTCTTACTGCGTCTCCGCATCGGCCGCGAGCCGCCCGATCAAGCACCGCTCGCGGTAGGTCGGTGCGTCGTAGTCCCAGCGCCACGCGGCTAGGGCCTCTTCCAGCATGCGGCCACGCAGGTACCCGGCGGCGAGACGCCGGCGCTCATTGTCTGGCGCGGTCACGGCATGCACAACGCCACAGCCGCGACGGTCGTCAGCATGAGTGTCGAGCCGATCGCGATGGCGAGGCTCAGACGCGTGCGGCGGGCGAACATCCGGACCTTGTAGGGCTGTCAGGCTCAGTGCGCGGCGCGCACGATGCCGCGGGGGATGCGTTCGGGCGCGGTGTCAACTGGCGGCGCGGACCAGCCTGCGCCGAGCTTCGGCCATGCGCTCCTCGGCGGTGACATCGCCCGCAGCGCTCGCTTCCTTGCGCACGACCGCGTAGATCTCAAACACGGTGGCATCGTCCACGCCGAGGCCGGCGGCGAACCAGAGCAGGCTCCGTAGTTCATGATCGGTCTCGTTTAGGGAGTCTTTTACGACAGAAAGCGCCACGCCTCCGTCTTGCGTTGAATGATCAGCCTCCGATTCTGTATCGGGCGCCCTGTGCCAGACTGGAGCACCAATCAATGCTCGCATGTAATCGAATACTCTGGGAATACATCAATGCATCAGCCTCTTACGATGCTGATATTTAGGATTGAACTGCCTTCCGCCCCTAGCGTATCCGATATGCTATAGTTAAACCTTTCGTTCAAAGCTCCGTTTGCAGCAAGTGCTTGCACTTGAGGATTAGTGCTATCAACATTGTACGTGTAATTGCCATTGCTTGCCAGAGTTAAGCTGCCGTACTGACCATTGATCAATATGTCATTGCCGCCGGAAGCGGCAAATGTGGTGGGCGCATCAGCAGAGTTAGCGTTCGACGCGCTGAGTAACGATATTACGTCGCCCGTATCTCGATCTTCGTCGTTGGTGAGGATGTTATTACTTGTTTGCGTACCCGAGCTGAGAGCTATGGTACTCAAGTCAGGTCTTGCGACAGGCAAATCGTTTGAGCCGACTGTAGTAACAGTTAGAGTTGTCGTCGAAATCGATCCGGCCGCGTCTCGGATTGTGTAGCTGAACGTATCGTTCACCGTGCCGCCTTCTGGTAGGCGAGATAGCTCGCCCAGCGTGCTAAAGTTCTGTGCCTGATCGTCGCTCAGTTCTGTGGCTGAGACGTAGGTGTAGTCACCACCTGCCATAAGGGTAAGTCTGCCGTAGACACCATCGACTCCCGCGCCGACATTGGCACTGAGCGCGCCCTGGCCGGTACCTGCGGCTACGCCCTGCACTGTCAGGGTGTCACCAGCATCGACATCGGTATCGTTGGCAAGCACGTTGCCGCTGCCGTCCCGACCGGATTGCTGATAGTTTCTCAGCTTCACCGAGGTCGCACCGGGGCTGTTGCTGGTATCGGCTACAGCAACCGGCGCGTCGTTGACGGCAATGGTCGTGATCGTCAGCGTGGAACTGCTGGTCGCCCCCCCGGCATCGATCACCGTGTAGGTGATCTGGTCCGTGTACGGACCGCTCCTGAAACCACCAGTCCCGTCGTCGGTCGGCTCGATGTCCTTCGGCGTGTAGGTGTAGGTGCCATCCTCGTTGATGGTCGTCATGCCGTAGGTCTGATCGTAGGTCCCGGGGCTGGCGACCCGGAGACCGGCATTGCCCGCCGTAGGCGAGACATTGTCCGGGTCGGTGTCGTTGGCTAGGACGTTGCCAGTCACAGGCAGGTTTGAGTCTTCCTGGTAGGAGTTCACATCCGGGTTGGCCTGCGGCGCGTCGTTCACAGCGGCGATGCTGAGATTGACCGTGGCTGTAGCGCTGCTCGCAGCGCCATCGGTTGCGCGGTACGTGAAGCTGTCCGTCCCGTTGTAGTTCGCTTCCGGCGTGTAACGAAAGCTGCCGTCCGCGTTCAATGTCAGGGTCCCACGCTGAGGGCCGTTGATCAGAACAGCCGTCAGCGGGTCGCCATCAACGTCGCTGTCGTTTGTGAGAACACCGCTAGCAGGAACGACGAGCGGAGTATCCTCGCTTGTCGTGAAGCTGTCCGGATTGGCGATGGGAGTGTCGTTGACGGCCGCGACGTTGACCGTGACGAGAGCTGGGCTGCTGACCCCGCCCTGCCCATCGCTGATCGTGTAGCTGAAGCTGGCCGCCCCGTTGAAGTTGGCACTCGGCGTGAAGGTGATGGTGCCGTTCTGGTTCGGTGCCACCGTGCCGCCGGTCCCCGTGATCAGGGACGCGATCGTGAGCGTCCCGCCGTCAGGATCGACGTCGTTGCCCAGCAGTTGCGCCGCCGTGTAGGTGGCAGCCACATCCTCGCTCGCGGCCAGTGTGTCCGGGTTTGCCACCGGCGCACGGTTCGGCGGCGGGCCGCCTGGATCGCTGGCGGGGATGAGATCCCCCGCGGCAATCCGGCCGTCGGCAAAGCCGAAAAACTCCACCGACGTTGCCCGCGTCGTCCCTGTGACACCGGTCAGGGTGAAGCTGCCGTCGTCGTTGCGCGCCACCGCATAGTCGGACCGGTTGCCTGCAAGGATCACGATGTCGGTGCCGAGATCGCCGTTCAGGACGTTGTTGCCGAGGTCCCCGTACAGCACGTCGTCACCCTGACCACCGAACAGCGTGTCGTCGCCTTGGCCGCCGTAGAGCGTGTCGTCGCCGAGATTGCCGAACAGAAGGTCGCTGCCCTGGTTGCCGAACAGGAGGTCGCTGCCGATGTCGCCGGACAACGTGTCCTGCCCCTGACCGCCGAACACCGTGTCGGCATCCATACCGCCGTAGCCGCGATCGTTGCCCTGGCCACCGAGGATGAGGTCGCTTCCTCGGTAGCCGTACAGGACGTCGTCAGCTGGCGTCCCCATGAGGGTATCGGCAGATTGCGTGCCGGGTACGATGCCCATTATAGCCCCCCGCTTAGACCTGCTTCCGCATGAAGTGGACTAAGACGGCTGATCTAGAGACTGAAATGCACGGTTGGCGCAAGCGATAAATGCGCCCAAATTGATGACAGGACCAAGGGGCCGCTTGATTCAAAAGCATCACATCCGCGACAATAGGGCGCATAATGATGCTCAAATTGGGTTTCAGCGCACTGAAGAGTTCTGGACGGTTGGTTTATCAATGTCCCGGCCCTGGCCATGGTCCGCCGTCAGCCAGGCTTGGCTTCTGGGTCGGCGAGCGCCTTCACGGTCGGCTCGTGCGCCTTGATCGCTTCCGCGAGGTCGAGCCGGTAGCCGTCGCCAATCGGGTAGGGTTCGGTCTTCGGCTTTGCGAGCACCGCGTCGACCGCGGCGTTGATCTCGTCGTCAGTGATCTCGGCGGCCTTGCGCAGCTCGCCCGTGGTCTTCTGATCAGCCATGGCGGAGACTTAGCGCTCAGCCCTTGAACGCCCAGATCGGGACGCCGCGGAGCCGTGGGTGCGGGTTGCCGACTTGCGTCCGGTAGTAGGTCAGTAGCCCGAAGCTGATCCGGTCGGCATCGATGAACTCGACGGGCCGCGGCATCGGCACCAGGGCGCCGCAATAGTCCCCGCGGATCGTGCCGTGCTGCGCGTGGACCGAGAAGAGGTCGAGGTCGGTCCAGCCGAGCTCCACCGCCTGCGCACCGAACCGCTCCAGGAAGTCGAGGATCCCGGCGTGCGTCTTCTGCCACTGCTCGCCGTAGAGGCCGGGGCACGGCGGCTTGAGCGGGCTCAGGCTCTCGATGCCGGAGCGCCACGTGTACAGGTCGGAGGTCGGGACGGGGGCGAGGTGCGCGGACATGCCGGCCTTGTGGGGCGGTTCGGTTGCTGAAGCCTTGCGTGTTCACTCATTCCCAACCCGACAGCTGCAAGTGTGCGCCTGCCGCGGCCGTGTCGTGTCCGGCCTGCGTGGGAGGCACGATGACCGAGCGACACGCGGGCTACGTCCAGGCGCTGGAGCGGATGGTGGCGCACTGCCGCCGGCTGATGTTGGGCCGCGAGACGCCACCAGAAGGCCGCGAGTCTCAGTAGCGCCGCGCGACACTTTTCATATCGGGTGGAGGCATCCCGTCGGTTGGCAAGCAGATATTCCCAGACTGCGCTACATACCCTGCTATACCAGGGTTAATAATTCCATCGACACTTCCATTCCACCCTGCGGACTTTGAAGCTTCATGTTCGTTCAAGTAGTTAGTGTAAAACCAATCCGCGTCTCCTCGGTTCCAAGACCTATATAGTGGAACCCATCCAGGTCTCTGCTCGACCCCGATGAAGCCCATCAATGTAGGTTTTCTCCAGTCTCTTTGAATCATGTACGAGAACTCTGAGTCGCTAGCCGTGTAGAAGTAAGCTGTGCCTTGATATATGCCATTTGGTACGGACGGCAGCTCCAATCTCTGAAATGGCCTGCTTCCTGCAACGTCAACATTCCATATGTATGGAGCGGTATATGGCCACTTTTCGATCTTGTATCCTCGCTGCCTCTTTTCATTCACGTCATCGCAGCTAGTGGTGTAATAATGATATGTGTAAGTCCCTTTGCTTGAGGTGACCTTCACCATTCTGAATAAGAGATATGGTTGATTGGGATCTTGGGGCGCGCGGCGTCCTGGGGGATCCGCGCTATATGCAGAAGATGTAAAAGCGAGGAGAGCCATCAGAGGGATCGACTGACGCACCATTACTTCCTCGTGGTTATGTTCGATAATGCACGATCATCTATTGATCGCACAGGGAGGCATCCTCCGGATAAGCCCCCTGCGCCCAGCTCATCAATGAGCAACCAATATAAGCGCAGCTACGCCCAGCAGCAAAATTATGTATTTGGGACTAACACTTATGAGATCAACTATTTTTTCTGATACCATTGCCCCCTCGCAACCGCTTCGTGAGATTTGAAATAGATCCGGATAAATAGTACGTCTTAAAAGGTATCAGTTATTTGCCAAATGTTGAAAGTAAGTTTGGCTGGAGCGGAGGGAATTTGCTACTGCTATAATCGAAAATTACATAGTAAAGGTGTCAAGGTCGTGCGGTGAGAGTTTTGACTGCCGACAGACAGGCAGATGGCGACGAGCGGCAAAAACTTGTTTTCCAAGGGTATATATTGTTCATCAAAGCATAGCGATAATTTTAAACCTATAAAATGCTATGGCAGGCAATGAAAATCTTAGGCGCCAAGATGAAGGTGACAGCCGTCTTCATTGCGAATAGCCCTTTGCCTTGAGGCGCTCGGCCACAGCTCCCCGGATCGCCTCGGGCCGGGACGGTTTCGGATCTCGCTGGTCGGCAATCCAAGAGTTGAGAAGATTGCCATTGATCTGCTTTGCTACTCTGCCTCGTCGGCATCGAGGCTCCGGCCGCGCCTGACTGGAGGCACCTCCGGATAGACGAAGCGCTTAGATACCCAACCCTCGACCTTCCGGTAGCGTACGAACACCCAGTTCCCATTGCGCTCGCCGCTCGGAACAAGGCCGCGCCCGTCGGGTGGGATGACACCGACGATCCGTGAATCGGTGGTGGGGTTCTCCCGCACGTTCAGGACATCGTTCGGCGCCGTGTCGATCACGCGCAAGGTCTGCTGCGCCTGGGCTATGCTGAGCGGGGCGCAGATGAGCACAGCAGCGATCAGGAGGCGCTTCATTTCAGGTAGCCCTTGGCTCTACGGTCGCAAAAAGCACGGCGCCCTTGGTCCGGATTCTCATGCTGTCTGCTCTGCGGCATGAGGCTGCTCGACCCGCTTGGCCACTTCCATGATAACGTACTCCACCGACACCGGCCACGGCACGCCATTGTCTAGGAGCGCCCGGGCCGCTCGGACCAGCATGACGAACTGCTCAGGTGGAATGGGCTCGCCTGCTGCGTTCAGCTGAAGGATGCGGTCGGCGATCATTGCCGCCAGTCGCGCGACCTCGGCCATTCGATCAGGCTGGCCGCTCGCGTCCGTCATTTCAGGTAGCCTTTGGCTCTGAGGTGCTCGGTGAGGAGCTTCTCGAGGAAGCTCGACATGGAGCGAGTATCGTCCCTGGCGGCCTGCTCCGCAGCAGCCTTCACCTCGGGCGGCAGCCGAAGCGAGACGGGTAGGCTCTTGGGCAGAGGCGATGGAGGGCGGCCCATAACGTCCATTAAATGTAGTTGACTCGCGTCGTGACTACATTTAATCACAAAAACAGGCCGAGCGGAAGCGCCAACCTCCAGCTCGGCCCTGACCACGTACGTCACGGAAGGACGTCTCATGGCTACCCGTCATTCTACAGCACCGGCTCGCGCCGGTGAACGCTCCCGCTCGCCTGCAGCAATCTATTCGCGCCCTCGGCCGGTCATCGAGCCGGACGAGGCTGCGCCTGGCACCGTCGAGGCATGGGAGGCGATCGCACCAATCCGTCCGGACACCGCGCACGTGCGGGCGCCGCGCTTCCTGGATGTGGCCGGCGAGCTGCTCGTCGGCTTCCTCATCGTCGCCGGAGGCGTGCTCGCCTACGGCCACCTGCCGGTCGCGTGAGGGGAGGGGAGCATGTCAGCAGCACGCAAGACCGCCTACTCGCCGCAACATGCGGGTCTGCGCGAGCGGGCGAGTGCCTCACGCGAGTCAATCACGCGAGTGCCTCGCAAAAAGCCGGACTGCTGCCCAGCCGCGGCGCTCGGCAACCTTCTCGATCAAGCTTGGGTCGAGCACGAGAAGTGGGACGAGCAAATCACGCCAGACAATCGGGCGGTCCTAGGGTTCATGTCCGATGTGACCCTCGAACAGATTCGGGCGCGAGAGATCGCGATCAGCTTCGCACGTGCTTCCTCACCCGCAGGAATCCTCACACTACTCGCCGTGGCATCTGACGGCCTCGACTCCGCAGCCAACGGAAGCAACCCCACCATACGGCGGTCAGGTGAGGAGATCGCGCAGCGCTGCCTTTTCTCCATCGCAGCCGCACTGTGCGCAATCACTGGCGAAAAGCGGGATGCAGGGGTCGTGAGGCGCTACCTGCCAACGCGGTGCGACCCGCTCTCGATGCTTGATGCGGAGGGGGCCCGATGACAACCGTTGTCCGCTTCCCCCATGGCCGCCGCATGCCGGCCGCCACCATCCCGCGCGAGGAGTTCGAGCGGCTGGCCGAGCTCGCGCTCGACGTGGTCGACCGGATCGTCCTGCTTCTTGATGAGGCAGACGGCGATCCAGATGCCGAAGAAGGCGGCGATACAGAGCCTTCTTTGGGTGCACCGGAAGGGCATGCATCACAGATTGGTTGGCTGCGAGGCACGAGCCGGGACCTGGAGCTCGATTCGATGGCAGACCGGCGCCCGAAAACCGACCGCCCGTAACGGTCGATTTTCAGGTCGACGGACCGTCTGACTCCTACGCGGCAGGTCAAAGGCGACAGGAGAGCAAGTGTGGGGGATGGTGGCGCTGTTACCCTCAGCGTTACCCTGACCGAACCGAAACTGAACTGTGAAATGAGCTAAGTGCTGGTGCGGACGGCGGGACTCGAACCCGCACGGCCTTGCGGCCGCAAGATTTTAAG
>NZ_LSIX01001061.1:0-1770 GCF_001556475.1 Methylobacterium sp. CCH5-D2
GTGCCCATCGTGTCGCCCATCTCGATCACCGCCTGGGCGTCCATGGCGACGAGCGTGTTGTCCTCCGCGATCCAGCCGAACGGCTTGCCGTCGCCGTACCAGAAGATGTCGCCGATCTGGGCGCCGGCCGCTGCCGCCCGCGACGCCCGGGCATAGGCGTCGCGGATGTTGTCCTGGTCCTTCGGGCGGGACTGGAAGTGGTGGCCGTGGCACGCGAAGCCCGCTTGGGTGCGGCGCTCGACCTCGGCATCCACCATCGCGCAGAGCGCATCCACGCTCGGTCCGGGCGGCGCCTCGCCCTCGGGCGTGAAGATCGCGTCGGAGAGCAAGTCGATCGTGCTCGGCATGTCAGAGGCTCAGCGCTGTCGTGGCCGCGGTCTCGCCCGTGGCCGTCGTCGGAGCCGTGCTCGTCTGGGCGCCGAACACGGAGGATGTGGTGCCTGCGCCGAGGTTGTAGGTCGTGATCAGGCCGCCGTAGCCGGCCCCGCCACCCTTGCCGACCGACCCCCCGACCGTGCTGGTGCCGCCGCTTCCGCCGCTGCCTCCGCTCACGTCCAGGCAGTTCGTCGCCGCGGCGCCGGTCAGGAAGCGGTAGACGACCTGCAGCCAACCGCCCGCGCCGCCAGCGCCGCCGCCGCCGCCGCCGGCCGCGTTCGGCACCGACGTTCCGTTCGCCCCGTTGCCGCCGCGGGCACGGATGGCTGCAGCCGCAGTCGAGGCACCGCGGTTGATGGTGCGGGCGAAGACGAACACGATACCGCCGCTCGCACCGCCGCCGCCGCCAGCGCCACCGCCATTTGTCCCGCCGTCACCTCCGCCACTACCGCCGCCGGCCCCACCCGCGCCGCCGCCCGTGACGGGGCCGGCCGCCGAGAGAGGATCAGCCGCGGCACGTCGTGGCCGGAAGAGCGAGGTGGCGAGCGTGCCGGCGCGCGCCGACCCGCCTGCGAAGCCCGAACTCCCCCCCGCACCGCCCGTGCCCGTACCCGTGCCGCCCGCAACGACGGTTCCTGCCGTGGCAGCGGAGCCTTGACTGCCAGTGTTGGTTGCGGGGCTGCCCGGCGCACCGGTCGCGCCCGCCACGCCGCCGCCGAGTGAACCAGAGGCGAGCGCCGAGGCGCCGGTCTGCGATGTCGCGCTTGGTGTGGGTCGCCCGATGTAGCCCGAGGTCAGGCCCGAGATGTCGAGCGTGCCCTTCACGAACAGGCGGTGGCCCGCCGTGTCAATGATCGCCGAACCCGAGAGCGTGACGTTGTTGTAGTAGGTGTCCCGCGTGAGCGTGGTGGTGCCGGACGATGCGGTCAGATCGCCGTCCGAACCGTCGCCGAACCAAGCCAGGTCGATGCCGGTCGCTTCCTGCTTGGACGCGCCGGCCTGCGCCGTCTTCAGCGCGGTCATGTAGTTGGTGTCGTCGGTGCCAGCGGTTGCCTGCGCAGTCGTCGCGGACTGCGTGCTGTCGAGTAGCCGCCGGGTCGTGCCGCCCAGATAAAGGAAGGCGCCGAGCCCCGTGCGGTGCCAGCACTGGCCCTCGACAGGCGAGGCAGGATCGGAGCCGACAGGCGCCAGCACCGTGCCCGAGAGGAAGGTCTGGAGCGCCCCCCAGCTCTGGGCGATGCCGAGGAAGGCGAAGATCCGGGTGACGCCGCCGAGATAGCCCTTCAGCGTGCCGCCGTTGTTCCAGATCGCGCCTTCGGTCGCGGCGGACGGATCCGTGCCCGTCGGCAGCACGATCGAGGCGCGCCCGGCCGCTGGCGCGACGAAGCTCTGCTG
>NZ_LSIX01001062.1:0-7707 GCF_001556475.1 Methylobacterium sp. CCH5-D2
GGTCTGGACCGTCATACCCCTCACCCCAACCCTCTCCCTATGGGAGAGGGAGCCGGTCACGATCGCCTCCGAACGGCTCAGCTTTCCGTTCGCGCCCGTGCCTCGGTGAGCCGCGCGGCGTAGCGGGCGATGAGATCGACTTCGAGGTTGAGCCGGTCGCCCTGGCGGCGCTCCCCCCAGGTGGTGACCTCCAGCGTGTGCGGGATCAGCAGCACCGTGAACAGGTCGCCGTCCACCGTGTTCACGGTGAGCGAGGTGCCGTCGAGGCAGACCGAGCCCTTCGGAGCGATGAAGCGGGCGAGTTCCGCGGGCGCCCGCAGCGTGAAGCGCTCGCTCGCCCCCCAGGAACTCTCCGCGTCGGTGACGCGCTCGTGCGCCACGATCTCGGCGAGTCCGTCGACATGGCCGGTGACGAGGTGGCCGCCGAGCTCGTCGCCGATCTTCAGCGAGCGCTCCAGGTTGATCCGCCGGCCCGGCTGCCAGGAGCCGACCGTGGTGCGGGCGAGCGTCTCGGCGGCCGCGTCCACGGCGAAGACCGCGCCGCCATCGGTCGGCTCGATCGAGACGGCGGTGAGACAGGGCCCCGAGCAGGCGATCGAGGCGCCGAGCGCGATGCCGGCCGGGTCGTAGGCGCAGGCGATGGTGAGCCGCCGCATACGCGCGTCGCCCGCCACCGCGAGCACCGTTCCGATATCGCTGACGAGGCCGGTGAACATCTCAATCGATCCGCTCGTAGGTGACGGCCCGGTCGGGCCCGAGGGTGCGCGCCTCGACCGCGCGCAGGCGCCCGCCGTCGAGAAGTGCCCGCAGGTGCGGCCCGATCGCCGGCAGACCGCCCGTGGGCCCCAGTTCGCTCGGGCCGGTCATCAGCGTGCACAGGTCGATCAGATCGGCCTCGGCCAGCGCGTCCGCAAGGCGGGGGCCGCCCTCGCTGCACAGGCGCGTCAGCCCGCGCTCGGCGAGCGCCGCGAGCGCGGCGGACAGATCGACGCGCCCCTGCCCGTCGTCGGCGACCCGGACCACCTCCAGCCCCATCGATTCCAGCATGCGCTTGGCGTGGGCCGGGGCGCCGCGCGTGGCGAGCACCAGCGTTGGCACGTCGTGGGCGGTGCGCACCAGCACGCTCTGCGGTTGAAGCACGAGGCGGGAATCGAGCACCACCCGCTGGGGCGAGCGCTGGGCCAGCCCCGGCAGTCGCACGGTGAGCGAGGGATCGTCCGCCCGCGCCGTGCCGATGCCGACCAGGATGGCGTCGGCGTGCGCGCGCCAGAGATGCACCGCCCCGTCCGCGACCGGCCCGGTGATGCGCAGGCGCTCCGGTCCCGAGGCGGCGGCGAAGCCGTCGCGGGTCCGCGCGAGCTTCAGGTGGATGGCCGGACGCCCCGTCGTGACGCGGCGGATATGGCCGAGATGGTCGCGCCGGGCCATGTCGGCCAAGAGCCCGGTCTCGACCGCGATCCCGGCCTCCCTGAGGAGCGCGTGGCCGCGGCCGGCCACCCGCGGGTCGGGATCCTCGATCGCGCTGACCACGCGCGCGATCCCGGCCGCCACGATCGCCTCGGTGCAGGGGGGGGTGCGGCCGTGATGGGAGCAGGGCTCCAGCGTGACGTAGAGGGTCGCGCCGCGCGCGGCCTGCCCCGCCTGGACCAGCGCCAGCGGCTCGCCGTGCGGGCGACCGCCCGGCGCGGTGACGCCCTGGCCGACGATCCGCTCCGCGCCCGGCGGCCCCGCCACCACGACGGCCCCGACCGAGGGGTTCGGCCAGGTCCGGCCGAGATGGCGCTGCCCCAGCGCCAGGGCGAGGCGCATGTAGCGCGCGTCGCTCGGGGGCACGCTCATGGCCACACTCACGGCTTGGCCTGCCGGGCGCGGCGCCGGGGAGGGGGGGCGGCCTCCGCGGCCGCGACCTCGGTCTCGACACCCGCCGCGAGCGTTCCCCCGAGGGTGCCGAGCAGGTCCTCGAAGTCCTTGGCCTCGCGGAAATTCTTGTAGACGGAGGCGAAGCGCACGTAGGCGACGTCGTCGAGGCCCTTCAGCCCCTCCATCACCAGTTCGCCGATCGCCTCCGAGCTGACCTCGGCCTCGCCGCTGCTCTCGAGCTGGCGCGTGATGCCGCTGACGAGACGCTCGACCCGGTCCGGATCGACCGCGCGCTTGCGCAAGGCCACGTCGATCGAGCGCTGCAGCTTGTCGCGGTCGAAGGGCACGCGCTTGCCGGAGCGCTTCACCACCGTGACCTCACGCAATTGAACCCGCTCGAAGGTGGTGAAGCGGCCGGCGCAATCTGGGCAGACCCGGCGGCGGCGGATCGCCGCCCCATCCTCGCTCGGTCGGGAATCCTTCACCTGGGTGTCGGAGCCGCCGCAATAGGGACAGCGCATCGGGCGGACCTCGGTGCCGTGGAACGAGACGGGCCGCGGACCCAGAAGGATCCGCGGCCCGCGTCCTAGACCGTCGTGCCGGCCGCCGGAAGTGCGGCCGGGATAGCCGCCGGAAGTGCGGCCGCTACACCGAGCCTCAGCCGTAGATCGGGAAGCGCTCGGTCAGCGCGTGCACGCGGCTCTTGACGTTGGCCTCGACCGCGCTGTCGCCCGCCTCGCCCTTGGCGGCGACGCCGTCCAGCACCTCGACGATGAAGCCGCCGATCTGCTTGAACTCGGCCACGCCGAAGCCGCGCGAGGTACCGGCCGGGGTGCCGAGGCGGATGCCCGAGGTGATGGTCGGCTTCTGCGGGTCGAAGGGCACGCCGTTCTTGTTGCAGGTGATGTCGGCCCGCGAGAGCGCGGCTTCCGCCGCCTTGCCGGTGAGGCCCTTCTTCTGCAGGTCCACCAGCATCAGGTGGTTGTCGGTACCGCCCGAGGTGATGTCGTAGCCGCCCGAGATCAGGGTGTCGGCGAGCGCCTTGGCGTTCTCGATCACCTGGCGGGCGTAGATCTTGAACTCGGGCTTCAGCGCCTCGCCGAAGGCCACCGCCTTGCCGGCGATGACGTGCATCAAGGGACCGCCCTGCAGGCCGGGGAAGATCGCCGAGTTGAACTTCTTGGCCAGCGCCTCGTCGTTCGTCAGGATCATGCCGCCGCGCGGGCCGCGCAGCGTCTTGTGGGTCGTGGTGGTGGCGACATGCGCGTGCGGGAACGGCGACGGGTGCACGCCGGCCGCGACGAGACCCGCGAAATGGGCCATGTCCACGAAGAAGTAGGCGCCGACCGCGTCGGCGATCGCGCGGAACTTGGCGAAGTCCCAGTGGCGCGGGTAGCCCGAGCCGCCCGCGATGATCACCTTCGGCTTGTGCTCGTGGGCGAGGCGCTCGACCTGCTCCATGTCGATGCGCTGGTCCTCGCGGCGCACCGTGTAGGAGACCGGCTTGAACCACTTGCCCGAGACGTTCGGGGGCGCACCGTGGGTGAGGTGGCCGCCGGCGGCGAGGTCGAGGCCCATGAAGGTGTCGCCGGGCTGCATCAGGGCCATGAAGACGCCCTGGTTGGCCTGGGAACCGGAATTCGGCTGCACGTTGGCGAAGCCGACGCCGAACAGGCGCTTGGCACGCTCGATGGCGAGGTTCTCGGCGACATCCACGAACTGGCAGCCGCCGTAGTAGCGCCGGCCCGGATAGCCTTCCGCGTACTTGTTGGTGAGCACCGAGCCCTGCGCCTCGAGCACGGCGCGCGAGACGATGTTCTCGGAGGCGATCAGCTCGATCTCGTGCTGCTGGCGACCGAGCTCCTGCTCGACGGCGCGGGCGATCTCGGGGTCGGCCTCGGTGAGGGGGGCGGCGAAGAAGGTGTCGGTGAAATGCTTGTCGGCGGCGGTACCGGCGCTCATGGCATGGCCTCTGTTCTTGTCTGCGGGCGGGTGGACCCGCCATCCGTCGGCGTGCACGGGCGGGCTCTTGCAGACCCGATCTCTACACGGGCGCCCGCGCGAGGCCAAGCACATGCATTTTTCTGCATGGTTCAAAAAAATTGATCCCCGTCACGGCGGTGAGGATTCGCAAGGGTTACGGATGGAAAGCCTGCAAGCTCGGCAGGAACTGTGCGGTCGGCCTCTTGGGTTGCGCACCCGCGCGGACATATAGCCGTGCTAAAGGCGGACGGCCGGGCAGAACGACGTCCGAAGGCCGCCGCGACAGGAGTTTCCCATGAGCAGACGCGGGTTCACGAAGCCGGGAATCGTGGCGGGGATCACGGCCGGGGTCTTGGCCGGTGCGCTCCTCGCCGGCTCAGGCCAGCGCGCCGAGGCCGCGCAGTGCGGCAATACCGGCGCGGGCTTCGAGGCATGGAAGCGGGAATTCGCCCAGGAGGCCCGCGGCCGGGCGAGCGCCCAGAGCCTCGCGGCCCTGATGGACACCTCCTACTCCACCGCGACCATCTCGGCGGACCGGGGCCAGAAGAGCTTCAAGCTCTCCCTCGACCAATTCCTGGCCAAGCGCGGCGGCAACACAATCGTGGCGCGCGGCCGCCAGCTGAAGCAGCAGAACGCGGCCCTCTTCGCCCAGATCGAGCAGCGCTACGGCGTGCCACCGGGCCCGCTGCTGGCGATCTGGGGCATGGAGACCGGCTTCGGCGCCGTGAAGGGCAACGTGAACACCCTCTCGGCGGTGGCAACGCTCGCCTACGATTGCCGCCGCTCCGAGTACTTCACCGATCAGCTCTACGCGGCGCTCACCCTCGTCGATCGCGGCGTCCTCACGCCCACGACCCGCGGCGCCGCCCACGGCGAGGTCGGCCACACCCAGTTCCTGCCCAAGAACGTGCTGACCTACGGCACCGGCGGCAGCCTGGACAACGTCGGCACGGCGCTCAATTCGACGGCGAACTTCCTCAAGGGCCATGGCTGGCGGGCCGGCGCCGGCTACCAGCCGGGCGAGCCGAACTTCGCGGCGATCCAGGGCTGGAACGCGGCCGGCGTCTACCAGAAGGCGATCGCGCTGCTTGGCCAGCGCATCGACGAGGGGCGCTAGGGGGCCATCCGCCACGCTCCCTCCCGTCACCTCGGGGAGGGGGCAACTCTCTAGGGCCAGACCTTGATCGCCACCGGGCGCCGCACGAGGTCGCGCTCGGCCGTGACCGTGCAGCCCTCGGTGCGCAGGGTCGCGTAGGTGAGGAGTGCCCGCTCGCCGACATCGTCGAAGTTGCGGCCCTGTGCCGCGGGATCGATCAGTGACGGGTAGGCGACCATCTCGCCCCCCGCTTTGCAGGGATCGTCGTACAGGGTGGTGCCGGCGAGCAGCAGCCGCGGGCGGTCCCAGGCGATCAGGTCGCGCGAACTCGTCCAGTAGAAACCGGATCGGGGGAAGTCGCCGCCCGCCGCCGCCATGAAGACCGCGACGTAGGTGCCACTGCCGCGGTGGCGCACCACCGCCCCGACCGGGCCGGGAAACGGCCCGACCGGTCGGCAGGTGTCGGGGAGCCTGACTCGGATCCGGTAGGGATCCGGGAAGGCGGCGGCGAAGCCGCCCCCCGTCCAGGCGCGCCAGCGCCGCGGGTCGGCCGGATCGTCGCTGCGGAACAGGCAGACGCCCGCCGCCTGATCGCTGCCGGGCCGGTCCCAGCCGGTGGTGGCGACGAGCGCGTAGCGCCAGCGCCCGTCCCCGAGGATGTTCGAGGGGTTGAAGAAGCCCCGGTGCCGGGTCTGGTCGATATCCTGGGTGAAGGGCGGGGCAGCGACCACCACCGGCGGCGCGGCCCGACCGAAGCTGCGTCCACCGTCGCGCGAGGCGGCGGCCGTCACCGTGTTGTACCAGCAAGGCATCAGGCTCTGCGCCTGGCAGCGGCCCGGATGCGCGTCAGCGTGGTACTCGTGGTGGAGGAGGGCGGCGACGTTGCGCCCATCCTCCGTCCAGGTGGCGGTGATCCAGGAGCGGTCGTCGTAGAGCGCCGGGTCCGGCCTGTGGCCGGATTCGAGCACCACCGCGCAGTCGATCTTCAGGCGGTCGAGGTCGGGTCCGCGCAACGCCCGGTTGCGGTGGTGCAGGCCGAACGCCACCACCGCTCCCGTCGCGTCCCGGAAGGCGCGCAGGGGCGCGTCGGGCAGGTCCACGCCGTCGCAGGCGTCGCGCGGCGCCCGGAACATCGCCATCGGCGGCCCCACCAGCGTCAGGCTCGACAGCGGCGGCCCGGCCGGCTCGGCCGCGGCGGGGGCGCCGAGAAGCGCTAGGGCCAGGAATGCGGGCGCGCGCATCGCGGTTCTCCGGTGAGCCGCGGCAGGCCGCCGCGCGGGCCGCCCGGCCCGACAATCCGCAGGACTTTCAGACCGGAACCGTTACAAGGAGCTTGAGCGCGCCGCGCCCCTCCACAGCCCGCGAGATTCCCCCGAGACCCCGCCCATGCTGATCATGATCCTCGGCCTCGTGCTGTTTCTCGGCACCCACTCCTTCTCGATGGCCCGGGCGCGCCGGGCCGAACTGGTGGGCCGCGTCGGCGAGGCGAAGTACAAGCTCGGCTACACCCTGGTCTCGGTGCTGGGGCTCGTGCTGATCGGGGTCGGCTACGGCCATTACCGGGCGACCGGCTACATCCCGGTCTGGAACCCGCCGGTCTTCACCCGCCACCTCGCCCTGATCCTCGTGCTGCTGGCCTTCGTGGTGATGGCCTCGGCCTACCTGCCGGGTCGGATCCGTGCGTTCGCCAAGCACCCGATGCTGCTCGCCGTGAAGATCTGGGCGACCGCACATCTCCTCGCCAACGGCGATCTCGGCTCGATCGTGCTGTTCGCCGCCTTCCTCGCCTGGGCGGTGATTGACCGCATCAGCGTGAAGCGCCGCGGTGTGCCGGCCGGCGCGGTGGCGAGCCAGCACGGCGGGCAGGCCGCCCCGGCCGGCTGGCGCAACGACGGGCTGGCCGTGGCGATCGGCGTCGCGGCGTGGTTCGTCTTCGCCCGCTGGCTCCATCCCTGGCTCATCGGCGTCGCCGTTTGGCCGGGGCAGGCCTGAAGCGAGGGGCCGGTCGCCAATCCCCGAACAACGTGCTAGGCGCGTGGCCCTGACGGATGCGAGGTGGCCCGCGGCACGCCGCGGACCGGGGACGAATGGCTGAGAACAACGAGTTCATCCGCGAGGTCAACGAGGACTATCGCCGGGATCAGGTCGCCAACATCTGGCGGCGCTACAGCGGCGTGATCATCGCGCTGGCGATCCTCGTCGTGGCCGGCGTCGGCGGCTGGCGCTACTGGCAGAGCGCGCAACGCTCGGCCGCGGAGGCCGCCTCCGAGCAGTTCGACCGGGCCAACCGCCTCGCCCGCGACGGCAAGGCTCAGGAGGCCGACAAGATCTTCGACGACCTGGAGGCGCAGGGCCCGGCGGGCTACCGCCTGCTCGCGCGCATCCGCGCCGCCACCGAGGCCGGCAAGGCCGACCCGGCCAAGGGCGCGGCCGAGTTCGACAGGATCGCCGCCGATTCGGCGGTCGGCGAGGGCCTGCGCGATCTCGCGCGCCTGCGCGCCGCGCTGCTGCGCATCGACCTGCCCGATCCGGCGCCCGCGCTGGCGAGCCTCCAGAGCCTCGCCGCCGGCTCGCCCTTCCGCCACACCGCCCGCGAGATGCTGGGCCTCTCCGCGCTCCGGCGCGGCCAGTACGATGAGGCGGGGCGCTGGTTCGACCAGCTCAACGCCGACCCCGAGACGCCGCAGGGCCTGCGCCAGCGCATCGAGGTCTACGTGGCCCTCGTGGCAGGCGGCCCCGTGACGGTGACCGAGGCCAAGGCCGAGCCC
>NZ_LSIX01001063.1:0-3728 GCF_001556475.1 Methylobacterium sp. CCH5-D2
GCCCTCAGGCCCGCCAGTCCGGCAGATCCTCCCCGGGCGCGTCGAGCCAGTCCGGCACGGGCAGGCCGCGCCCGGCGAGGAAGGCCGGGTTGAACAGCTTCGAGGCGTAGCGCGCCGCGCCGTCGCACAAGATCGTCACGATCGTGCGGCCCGGCCCGAGTTCACGAGCCAGCCGGATCGCGCCCGCCACGTTGATGCCGGACGATCCGCCGAGCGACAGACCTTCCTCCCGCATCAGCCCGAACACGATCTCCAGCGCCTCGGCGTCGGGGATGCGGAAGGCGTGGTCGGGCGCGAAGCCCGCGAGGTTTCCGGTGACGCGGCCCTGGCCGATCCCTTCCGTGATCGAGGAGCCTTCGGCCTTCAGCGTGCCGGTGGTATAGTACGCGTAGAGCGCCGAGCCCTCGGGGTCGGCGAGCGCGATCCGCACGCCGGGACTTGCTGCGCGCAGGGCCTCGGCGACGCCCGCGAGCGTGCCGCCGGTGCCCGCCGCGCAGACGAAGCCGTCGACTGTGCCGCCCGTCGCCTCCAGGATCTCGGGGCCGGTGTGCTCCACATGGGCGCGCCGGTTGGCGACGTTGTCGAACTGGTCGGCGAAGAAGGCGCCCGTGGGATCGCGCGCAGCCAGCGCCTCGGCGAGGCGCCGCGCCACGTGCACGTAGTTGTTCGGGTTGGCGAAGGGCACCGCCGGCACCTCGACGAGCCGGGCGCCGGCGAGCCGCAGGGTCTGCTTCTTCTCGGCCGACTGAGTCTCGGGGATCACGATCACGGTGCGGTAACCGCGCACCGCGGCCACCAGGGCGAGGCCGATGCCGGTGTTGCCGGCCG
Source organism: Methylobacterium sp. CCH5-D2 (assembly GCF_001556475.1). Classification (NCBI taxonomy): domain Bacteria; kingdom Pseudomonadati; phylum Pseudomonadota; class Alphaproteobacteria; order Hyphomicrobiales; family Methylobacteriaceae; genus Methylobacterium; species Methylobacterium sp. CCH5-D2. The sequence continues at coordinate 829 of NZ_LSIX01001063.1, forward strand.
TGCCCTCCACGATGGTGCCGCCCGGCCGGATCAGCCCGCGCGCCTCCGCGTCTCGCACGATCGAGAGGGCGGCCCGGTCCTTCACCGAGAGGCCGGGATTCAGGAACTCGGCCTTGCCGAGGATGGTGCAGCCGGTCTCCTCGGAGGCCCGGCGCAGGCGGATCAGCGGCGTGCCGCCGATGGCGGCCAGGACGTCGGGGCGGGGGGCGGCGCGGCTCATGCGCCGAGCATAGCGCATGAGCCGCGGAAGGGGTTCCTGTTTCAGGGCGTCCCGCGAGAAGCCGCCTCCCCGCCTCGGGCTCAGTTGTCGAAGCCGACCTTGTCCACCAGCAGGCTCGCGGCCTTGCGGTTGCGGGCGATCTCGGCGAGCGGCGTCGGGTCGATCGAGAGCGGGCCCATCGCGCTGAGCAGTGGGTCGATCGCGGCGCCGGCCTTGACCGGGTACTCGTAGTTGGCTTTCGCGTAGAGCGCCTGCGCCTCGTCGGAGACGAGATATTCGAGGAGCTTGACCGCCTCGTCGCGGTTCGGGGCGTTCTTCGCCACCACGGCGCCCGAGACGTTGACGTGCGTGCCCCCGCCCTCGAACGTCGGCAGCGCCACCGTGATGGCCTCGCCCCACTTCACCTGCTCGGGGCCGCCCTTGCCCGAGCGCATCAGGCCCACGTAGTACGAGTTGCCGAGGCCGATCTCGCAGGTCTCGGCCAGGATGTCGCGGGCGATGTCCCGGTCGCCGCCCGCGGGCTTGCGGGCAAGGTTGGCCTTCACCCCCTTCAGCCAGGCCTCCGTCTTCTCGGCTCCGTGCTTGACGAGGTGATGGGCGATCAGCGCCGTGTTGTAGGGGTGCTGGCCCGAGCGCAGGCAGAGCTTGCCCCGCCACTTCGGATCCGCCAGTTCCTCGTAGGAGAGCGCCTGGAGCCCGGCGAAGTCGCGCGCGTCGGCGTAGGCGACGCGGGCGCGGGACGAGAGCGCGAACCAGCGCCCCTCCGGATCGCGCAGCGAGGCCGGCACCGCGGCCTCGAGCGCGGCGGATTTCACGGGCTGGGCGAGGCCCCGGTCCACCAGCTCGATCAGGTTGCCGATATCCACCGTCATCAGCACGTCGGCCTTGGCGCGCTCGCCCTCGGCCGCAACCCGCTCGGCCAGTCCCTTCTCGACGAAGACCGTGTTGACCGCGGTGCCCGTCCTGGCCGTGTAGGCGTCGAGGATCGGCCGGATCAGTCCCGGCTCGCGGGTGGTGTAGAGGTTCACCTCCGCGGCCTGCGCGGGCAGGGCCGCGAGGACGGTGGCGAGAAGGGCGTATCCGGCGGTGCGACGAGGCATGGTTTCCTCCCTGAGGTCGGGGAGGTTGAGCGGCATCGATCGACCGAAAGCAAGGCCTAAGTTTTTGATCTAAAACAGTTAAAATCTACAGCTCCGCCACGCGCGGACATCAGTCCCTAATCCGCTGCGGCCGCGAAAATAAAGGGGCTGTCGCCCGCCGGCACGAGGCCGACCGCCGCGCCCGGCCGGTGCGCGGCCTCGGGTGGAACCGCGAGGCGCAGCGGCTCGGCAAAGCCCGCTGACTCGATCTCCAGCTGCACCTGGGTGCCGAGATAGATCCGCCGCGCGACGCGGCCCGGGTGGCCCCCGCCCGCGGGGACGATCCGCAGCGCCTGCGGGCGGAAGGCCGCGCTCAGCCGCGCGCCCTCCGCGAAGCCGGGCGCCGGGAAGGATCCGAGCGGCGTCTCCAGCGCGCCGCCGCGGCACGGACCCTCGACCTCGCAGAGATCGCCGAAGAAGCGGGCGGCGAAGCGGTTCACCGGGCGGCGGTAGAGATCCTCGGGCATGCCCACCTGCACGACGCGCCCGGCCCGCATCAGCGCGATGCGGTCGCAGACCTCCATCGCCTCCTCGGGATCGTGGGTGACGAGGAGCGCCGTGGCGCCGGCCGCGCGCAGGACGCCGAGCGTGTCGGTCCGGACCCGGTCGCGGGTGCGCCGGTCGAGATTCGAGAAGGGCTCGTCGAGCAGCAGCAGGCGCGGGCCCGGCGCGAGCGCCCGGGCGAGCGCCACCCGCTGCGCCTCGCCGCCCGACAGCGTGTCGGGATAGGCCGCCGCGCGGTGCGCGAGCCCCACCTGCGCGAGCCGCGCCGCCGCGGTGGCCTCGGCCTCGGCGCGCTTGCCGGCGAGGCCGTAGCGCACGTTCTCCGCGACCGTGAGGTGCGGGAACAGGGCGTAGTCCTGGAACATCATGCCGACGCCGCGCAGTTCCGGCGGCAGGCCGGGGCGGATCTCCCGCCCGTCGAGGCGCAGAACGCCGCGGTCCGGCGTCTCCAGCCCGGCCACGATCCGCAGCAGGGTGCTCTTGCCGCAGCCGGAATCGCCGAGCAGCCCGACGATCTCCCCGCCCGCCACCGCGAGCGAGACGTCGTCGAGGGCGCGCACCGGGCCGAAGCGGCATCCGATCCGGTCGAGTTCGAGGCGGGACGTCTCAGGCATCGGCGCGCCCCGGGCTCGCCGCGCCGCCTCTTCGGCGGGACGACGGAGCCGCGCCTCCGTCCGGACGGGAAAGGGATGGATTCGGACGCGCGCGCTGCATCGGCCGTTCCTGACGCGGCGCCCCGGCCGGCGCAATCCGGTATAGGCTGGTACGTGTCGGGCGGCCGGGGGACGACGTGGCGGGACGGGGCGGGTTCGCGCGCTATCTCGCGCTCTATGCCGGTCTCTACGGCGCCTATGGCTGCCTCTCCCCGCTCCTGCCGAACCTGATGGCCGCCCGCGGGCTCACGCCCGAGGCGATCGGTCTCGTCCTGGCGGCCGCGACCCTGGTGCGCCTCGTCGCCGCCCCGCTCGCCGGCCGCCTCGCCGACGCGCGCGACGCCGCCCGCCCGATCCTGGCCGCGAGCGCGGTCGGGGCGGGGC
>NZ_LSIX01001064.1:0-1343 GCF_001556475.1 Methylobacterium sp. CCH5-D2
CGGCCGAGCGGTTGATGCCGTCGGCGATGACCTTCACGTCCGCCTGGATGCGGCCGATGAGTTCCTGGATCTCCTGCGCGCTCTTCTCGGAGGTCTCGGCCAGCGTGCGGACCTCGTCGGCGACGACCGCGAAGCCCTTGCCGTGCTGGCCCGCGCGGGCCGCCTCGATCGCCGCGTTGAGCGCGAGCAGGTTGGTCTGGTCGGCGATGCGGGCGACGGCGCGGACGATGTCGCCGATATTGGCGGCCTGACGCTCCAGCTCGACGATCATCGTCACCGAAGCCGCCTGCCGGTCGGCGGCCGTCGAGATCGACATGATGCTGGCCGCGATCTGCTGGCCGACACCGGCGATCAGCCCCTGCAGGGCCTCGCTCTTCTGCCGCGACGTCTCCGCCTCGTTGCGCGCGGTGCCGATGACCTCGGAGACCACGGTGACGGCGCGCTGAGACTGCTCGGAGGCGCTGGCGGCCTGCTCGGCGCCGGCCGCGTTCTGCTCCATCGCGCGCCTCGGCCGCCGAGGAGGCCTCCGCGACACCGCTGGCGAGCTGGGCCGTGGCCGCGGCGATGCGCTCGGCCGCCTTCTGCTGCTTGGCGAAGGTGCGGGCCTTGCGCCGGTTCGCCTCGTTGAGGCGACCGAGCTGCTTCATCGCAGCCTGTTCACCGCCGCGCGCCAACGCCTGCGGCCCGGGCAGAGCCGCCTTCTTCACGAGAGCCATGAAGTCTATCCTCGGGAAAAACGATCTCGAGTATCGTCTTGGTGGATCAGACCAAGATGAGAGGCCTCTCGGACGCGAGGCGCATGCGTGATGTAGGTGTCCGGGTGCTCAATGCTTTCCTAAAGTACGCCTGGCGCTGCTAGCGCTTCCGGTTAGCTGCCGCGCGTGGCTGCCGTGGGTCGAAGGCTCGAGGCCTGTCGGAGTCGACGGGCTCGTCACACGGTCTCTCGTCCGACCCGTTGCCCCGTTCCGCGCACGATGCGTCGTGCCAGGCGATGCCGACGGGGACAGCGCGGGCCGCGCCTTCCCGGTCTGGAAACCGCGGCTGACGGAGGGGCGCGCGACCCGCCGGATCGAATCGGGGCCACCTCCATGACGAGCCTCTCTATGACGAGCCTCTACCGCGGACGCATTCCCTGCGTGAGAGTGCCGGCCGTGGCACGACCGGATGCGCGGACAGGACGGTCACGAGACCGGACGGTCAGGCCCTTCTCGGGTCATACGGTTTCCGGTTGCTTCGTTCGGGCACCGCAGCTCCCCCCTCTCCCGGCGCGCGGGGAGAGGCCTGTCCGCACCGTGCCGTGCGGACGGGAAGCGCAGGCGTAAGCCGGAGCGGCGGTGCGGGGG
>NZ_LSIX01001065.1:0-284 GCF_001556475.1 Methylobacterium sp. CCH5-D2
TCCCGGCCCCGCGCGCGGCCGCCGCCCCCGAGCCCGCCCGGAGCGAGGCGACGGCGGAGGCTGCCAAACCCGAGGCCCCGAAGCCCGAGGCCCCGAAGCCCGAGGCGTCGAAGTCCGAGGTCCCGAAGTCCGCGGCGTCGAGCGCCGAGCGGGCCGCCGAGGCGCCGAAGACCGCGCTCGCGGACCCGCTGACCACGCAGGCGATCCCGTCCGACCCGGCCGCCCCGCCCGCCCCCGGCCGCGCCGTCGCCGTCGAGGACCGCCTGGCGCAGCTTGGCGAGGCC
>NZ_LSIX01001066.1:0-1185 GCF_001556475.1 Methylobacterium sp. CCH5-D2
CCCTGCTCGGCTCGGCCGCGGCGCTCGCCGCCGTCGCCGGCGCCCAGGCCGCCGACCTTCCGATCAAGAAGGCCGCCCCGATCGAGTACGTGCGCGTCTGCTCGACCTACGGCGCCGGCTTCTTCTACATCCCCGGCACCGACACCTGCCTGCGCCTCTCGGGCCGCGCCCGCTTCGAGTACGGCTACCAGGCCCCGCTCGCCCGCGGCACGGGCAACGGCGACTACAGCGGCTACCGCGGCCTCGCCCGCATCAACCTCGACGCCCGCACGCAGACCGCCTACGGCACCCTGCGCGCCTTCGTCCGCCTCGAGACGGCCAGCCGCACCGGCTTCCCGACCATGCACTCGGGCACCCAGAACCGCATCGGCAACGCCTTCCCGGCGCTCGGCGTCGACGGGTTCGGCCGCGTGCAGCAGTACTTCAACACCGACAAGGCGTTCGTGCAGTTCGCCGGCTTCACCGCCGGTCGCGCGTCCTCGTTCTTCGACTTCTACGCCCACGACTTCGAGATCCAGGCCGGCACGCTCGGCTCGGACGTCGCCTCGACCAACCTCGCGGCCTACACCGCCACCCTCGGCAACGGCTTCTCGGCCACGCTGTCGATGGAAGACCCGAGCTTCCGCCGCACGCCGGTCTACTCGCCCGCCAACGTCGCCGCCGCGGCGGCCGTGCTCGGCAACTCCAGCCTGCAGACCTTCGCGGTCACGCAGTCGCCGGCCCCGGTCTTCCTCGGCTTCAACGCCGCCGGCCTGCCGGTCGGCCTCGGCTTCGTGGACGTGATCGAGCGCAACCGCATGCCCGACTTCGTCGGCGTGCTGCGCTACGACCAGCCCTGGGGCTCGGCCCAGATCTCGGGCGCCGTGCACGAGGTCAACGTCGGCGCGCTCAACAGTGCACCTGCGCAGATCATCGGCACGAACCCCGGCACGCTCGGCCGCACGGCCTCCGAGTACGGCTGGGCCGTCCAGGGCGGCCTGAAGATCAACCTGCCCTTCATCGCTCCCGGCGACACCCTGTACCTGCAGGGCGCCTACGGCGAGGGCGCGGGCATGTACACCGGCGTCTCGGCCTGGGCGGGCTCCTACATCCAGTCGGCCACCTCGCTCCAGGGCGCGCCGTTCCAGCAGTTCTTCTCGGATGCGGTGCTGAACCCGCTCAGCAACCGCCTCGAGCTGACGCAGA
>NZ_LSIX01001067.1:0-334 GCF_001556475.1 Methylobacterium sp. CCH5-D2
GCCCCCACGAACCCTCGCGTGAAGTAGGGCGCGCCTGAGGCGCGCGACGCCCGGAATGCGCCCGCTATCGGCGCCGTCCGGACTTCCCGACGCGAGGATTCCTATTCATGTCGACCCGTTTTGCCGCCGCCTATGGCGTGGTGGCGCTGCTTGCTGCCGTCCTAACGGGGCCTGCGCTTGCCCACGAGGGCCACGACCACGGCGCCGTGCCGCCGCCCCTCTCGAAGACCATCGCGCCGCGCGGCGAGGCGCTTTCGGACGCCTTCGAACTCGTCGCCGTCCCGCGCGACGGCACCCTGACGCTGTTCCTCGACCGCTTCCGGACGAACGAGCC
>NZ_LSIX01001068.1:0-12107 GCF_001556475.1 Methylobacterium sp. CCH5-D2
TCCGCGAGGGCGGCCGCACCGTCGGCGCCGGCGTCGTCGCCGCCATCACCGAGTAAGCGAGAGAGCAATCCTCAAGGGGAACGTGGCGGGGCGGGCCCTCGGCCCGCCCTTCCCCGTCTCCCACTGAAGGCTTCAGGTCATGAACGGTCAGAACATCCGTATCCGCCTCAAGGCGTTCGATCACCGCATCCTGGATGCGTCGACCCGCGAGATCGTGTCCACCGCGAAGCGCACCGGCGCCCAGATCCGCGGCCCGATCCCGCTGCCGACCCACATCGAGCGGTTCACCGTCAATCGCTCGCCCCACATCGACAAGAAGTCGCGCGAGCAGTTCGAGATGCGCACCCACAAGCGCGTGCTCGATATCGTCGATCCGACCCCCCAGACCGTGGACGCGCTGATGAAGCTCGACCTCGCCGCTGGCGTGGACGTCGAGATCAAGCTCTGAGCCCCCGGGCTTAGGGCTTCACTGTCAACGCGCGAGGGAGAGACCTATGCGCTCAGGCGTCATCGCACAGAAGGTCGGCATGACCCGGGTCTTCACGGAGGCCGGCGAGCATGTGCCGGTTACCGTGCTCAAGATCGATCAATGCCAGGTGGTCGCGCACCGCACCACCGAGAAGGACGGCTACGTCGCGCTGCAGGTCGGCGTCGGCAAGGCCAAGGTGAAGAACGTCTCCGCCGCCGAGCGCGGCCGCTTCGCGGTCGCCAAGGTGGAGCCGAAGAAGAAGCTCGCCGAGTTCCGCGTCAGCGAGGACGCGCTGATCCCGGTCGGTGCCGAGATCACCGCGGACCACTTCATCCCCGGCCAGTTCGTGGATGTCACCGGCACCTCGACCGGTAAGGGCTTCGCGGGCGGCATGAAGCGCTGGAACTTCGGCGGCCTGCGCGCCACGCACGGCGTGTCGGTGTCGCACCGCTCGATCGGTTCGACCGGCGGCCGTCAGGACCCGGGCAAGACCTTCAAGAACAAGAAGATGCCGGGTCACCTCGGCGTCGAGCGGGTCACCACGCAGAACCTGCGCGTTGTGCGCACGGATCCCGAGCGTGGCCTGATCCTGGTCGAGGGCGCCGTCCCGGGCGTCGCCGGCGGCTGGATCCAGATCCGCGACGCGGTGAAGCGCAAGGCGCCCGCCGACCTGCCGCTGCCGGGCAAGTTCCGTGAGAACGGCGCGACTGCCTCGGCCCCCGAAGCCGCTCCCGCCGAGGAGAACGCGTGATGAAGCTCGATATCACCACGCTCGACGGTGCCGGGGCCGGCTCGGTCGAGCTCAACGACGACATCTTCGGCCTTGAGCCCCGCGCCGACCTGCTGCAGCGCATGGTGCGCTACCAGCTCGCCAAGCGCCGGGCCGGGACGCATGCCGTGCAGAACCGCTCGGACGTGAACCGGACCCGCAAGAAGGCCTACAAGCAGAAGGGCACCGGCAACGCCCGTCACGGCGCGGCCTCGGCCCCGCAGTTCCGCGGCGGCGGCCGGGCCTTCGGCCCGGTGGTGCGCGACCACGCCCACGACCTTCCCAAGAAGGTCCGGGCGCTTGCGCTCCGCCACGCCCTCTCGGCCAAGGCCAAGGCCTCGACCCTGATCGTCGTCGACGACATCAAGATCGACGACCACAAGACCAAGGGCCTCGTCGAGCGCTTCGGCAAGCTCGGCCTCTCGAACGCGCTGATCATCGGCGGGTCCGAGGTCGACGTGAACTTCGGCCGGGCCGCCCGCGCCATCCCGCAGATCGACGTGCTGCCGATCCAGGGCATCAACGTCTACGACATCCTGCGCCGCGACACCCTCGTTCTCACGAAGGCGGCGATCGACGCCCTCGAGGAGCGCTTCAAATGAGTCTCGATCCGCGCCACTACGACGTGATCGTCTCCCCGGTCATCACCGAGAAGGCGACGAACCTCACCGAGCAGAACAAGGTCGTCTTCCGGGTCGCCCCGAAGGCTACCAAGCCGCAGATCAAGGAAGCGGTGGAGAAGCTGTTCGACGTCAAGGTCACGGCGGTGAACACCCTCGTGACCAAGGGCAAGCAGAAGATTTTCCGCGGGCAGCGCGGACAGCGTTCGGACGTGAAGAAGGCGATCGTCACCCTCGCCGAGGGTGACTCGATCGACGTCACGACCGGGCTCTGAGGACGGGTTAAGGACCAAACCGATGGCCTTGAAGACATTCAAACCGGTCACGCCGAGCCTGCGCCAGCTCGTCCTCGTCGACCGCCGTGAGCTCTACAAGGGCAAGCCGGTGAAGGCGCTGACCGTCGGCAAGATCTCGACCGGCGGCCGCAACAACCTCGGCCGCGTGACCGTCCGCTTCCGCGGCGGCGGTCACAAGCGGTCGCTCCGCCTGGTCGATTTCAAGCGTCGCGAGCAGCTCAACGTGACGGCGACGGTCGAGCGGATCGAGTACGATCCGAACCGCACCGCCTTCATCGCGCTGATCAGCTTCCCGGACGGCAAGCAGAGCTACATCCTGGCTCCGCAGCGCCTCTCGGCGGGCGACAAGGTGGTGGCCGGCGAGAACGTCGACATCAAGCCCGGCAACGCGGGCCCGATCGGCAACATGCCGGTGGGCACGATCGTGCACAACGTCGAGCTGAAGATCGGCAAGGGCGGCGCGATCGCGCGGTCCGCCGGCAACTACGCGCAGATCGTCGGGCGCGACCAGGGCTACGTGACCCTGCGTCTCAACTCCGGCGAGCAGCGCCTGGTCCACGGCCAGTGCTTCGCCAGCGTCGGCGCGGTCTCGAACCCGGACCACATGAACATCTCGCTCGGCAAGGCCGGGCGCAACCGGTGGCTCGGCAAGCGTCCGCACAACCGCGGCGTGGCGATGAACCCGGTCGACCACCCGCACGGCGGCGGCGAGGGTCGCACCTCGGGCGGCCGTAACCCGGTGACGCCCTGGGGCGTGCCGACCAAGGGGAAGAAGACCCGCTCCAACAAGCGGACCGACGTCTTCATCCTGTCCAGCCGCCACAACCGCAAGAAGTAACCGCCATGGCACGTTCGATCTGGAAGGGGCCGTTCGTCGACGGCTACCTCTTCAAGAAGGCCGAGGCGGCTCGTGGTGCGAGCCGCAACGAGGTCATCAAGATCTGGAGCCGCCGCTCCACGATCCTCCCGCAGTTCGTCGGGCTCACCTTCGGTGTGCACAACGGGCAGAAGCACATCCCGGTCTACGTCACCGAGGAGATGGTCGGGCACAAGTTCGGCGAGTTCTCGCCGACCCGCACCTTCCCGGGCCACGCGGCCGACAAGAAGGCGAAGAGGCGCTGAGATGGGCAAGCAGGCCACCCCCCGCGCGCTCCCCGAGAACGAGGCGAAGGCGGTTGCGCGGATGATCCGCGTCTCCCCCCAGAAGCTCAACCTCGTGGCGCAGCTGATCCGCGGCAAGAAGGTGGAGTCGGCGCTGGCCGACCTCCAGTTCTCGCGCAAGCGCATCGCGACCGACGTCAAGAAGTGCCTCGAGAGCGCCATCGCCAACGCCGAGAACAACCACAACCTCGACGTGGACGACCTCGTCGTCTCGGAGGCCTATGTGGGCAAGGCGCTGGTTCTCAAGCGCTTCCACGCCCGTGCCCGCGGCCGCGGCGCACGCATCCTGAAGCCCTTCTCGAACCTCACCATCGTGGTTCGGGAAGTCCGGGCCGAAGCGGCCTGAGGAGGATCTGATGGGTCAGAAAGTCAACCCGATCGGTCTCCGGCTCGGCATCAACCGGACCTGGGACTCCCGCTGGTTCGCCGGCAAGGGCGAGTACGCCAAGCTCATGCACGAGGACGTCGCGATCCGCGCCGCCCTCATGAAGCAGCTCAAGCAGGCCGCGGTCTCCAAGATCGTGATCGAGCGCCCGCACCGGAAGTGCCGCGTCACCATCCACTCGGGTCGTCCGGGCGTGGTGATCGGCAAGAAGGGCGCGGACATCGAGAAGCTGCGCAAGCTCGTCGGCACGATGACGAAGGCCGACGTGACCATCAACATCGTCGAGGTGCGCAAGCCCGAGATCGACGCCACGCTGGTGGCCGACTCGATCGCCCAGCAGCTCGAGCGCCGCGTCGCCTTCCGTCGCGCCATGAAGCGCGCCGTGCAGTCGGCGATGCGTCTCGGCGCCGAGGGCATCCGCATCAACTGCTCGGGCCGTCTCGGCGGCGCCGAGATCGCGCGCCAGGAATGGTACCGCGAGGGCCGCGTCCCGCTGCACACCCTGCGGGCAGACGTGGACTACGGCACCGCCACGGCGTTCACCACCTACGGGACCTGCGGCATCAAGGTCTGGGTGTTCAAGGGCGAGATCCTCGAGCACGACCCGATGGCCCAGGACAAGAAGGCTCAGGAAGAGGGTGGCCGTTCGGGCGGCCGTCGCGAGCGCGACGGCGAGGGCCGCGGCGATCGGGGTGACCGTGGCGACCGCGGTCGTCGCGAGCCGTCCCACGCGTGAGCCGCTTGAGCGAATAGAGAGGCTGCCATGCTGCAACCCAAGAAGACGAAGTTCCGCAAGCAGTTCAAGGGCCGCATCCACGGTGCGGCCAAGGGCGGCTTCGAGCTGAACTTCGGCACCTTCGGCCTGAAGGCCGTGGAGCCCGAGCGCGTCACCGCCCGGCAGATCGAGGCGGCCCGCCGCGCGATCACCCGCGAGATGAAGCGCCAGGGCCGCGTGTGGATCCGGGTGTTCCCGGACCTGCCCGTCACCTCGAAGCCGACCGAGGTCCGCATGGGCTCCGGTAAGGGCGCCCCGGATTACTGGGCCGCGCGCGTCCACCCGGGCCGCATCATGTTCGAGGTCGACGGCGTCGCCGAGGACATCGCCCGCGAGGCGCTCCGCCTCGGGGCCGCCAAGCTGTCGGTGCGCACCCGCATCGTCACCCGCATCGCCGACTGAGGGAGGGATCCGTGAAGTCGTCCAACCGGCTGTCTGATCTGAAGGCCCTGTCGGCGGATCAGCTGAATGACGAGCTGCTCAACCTGAAGAAGGAGCAGTTCAACCTGCGCTTCCAGGGTGCCACGGGCCAGCTCGAGAACGTCGCCCGCGTCCGTGAGGTCCGCCGCGATATCGCCCGCGTGCGCACGCTCCAGCGTCAGAAGACGCTGGCCGCGGCCCAGGGCTGAGGAGGGACTTATGCCGAAGCGCGTATTGCAGGGCGTCGTCGTCAGCGACAAGGGCGAGAAGACCATCGTCGTGAAGGTGGAGCGCCGCTTCACCCACCCGGTGATGAAGAAGACCGTCCGCCGCTCGAAGAACTACCACGCCCACGACGAGGCGAACGCCGCCCATGTCGGGCAGACGGTGTTCATCGAGGAGTGCCGCCCCTACTCGAAGACCAAAACCTGGAAGCTGGTCGAGGACCAGGCCGAAGCGGTCGCCACCGCCGAAGCCTGAGTTCGTCTCGGACTCTTTCGGACCTTGCGAGAGGCGGACACCCCCGGGTGCCCGCCTCTCGCGCCTTTCGGGGTGCGCCGTCAGGCGGACATCGCCGCGCGGCGCGGCCGGTGCCCGGTGAACACCTCGTCCAGGGTCGTCAGGCTGGAGGCCGCGCCGATCGCGTGGCCCTGCTCGGCGAGCCAGGCCTCGGCGGTCGCCCGGCCGAGATCGCGCAGCGCGCAGAGCGTCGACCAGCGCGTGTCGTACTTGTCGACGGAGCCCGAGGCGAGCTCGGCCGGCGCCCGCAGCAGGTGGATGTTGATGTCGAGGATGGGCCGCAGGCGCGGGGAGGGGGAGGCCGCCAGCCGCACGGCGGATTGCAGGTCGGTCAGCGTCTTCAGCTCGCGCATCAGGCCGGCGTTGAAGCTGATGTCGCTCGCCCGCTTCACCACCTCCTCGGGCCGCTCGCCGACCGCGTCGGCCACGAAGGGCGTGAGCTGGACCACGATGAGGTCGGTCGCGCCGTGGCCGCCGAAGACCAGCGGGTCGAGGGCCGGGTTGGCGACGTAGCCCCCGTCCCAGTAGCGCCGCCCGTCGATCTCGACGGCCGAGAACAGCTCCGGCAGGCAGCAGGAGGCCATCAGCGCGTCCTCGTCGATCGCCTCGCCCGTGAAGAGGCGCGCCGCTCCCGTGAGCACGTCCGTGGCGGAGACGTAGAGCGGGATCGCGCGCGGCGCCGTCAGCGCCTCGAAATCCACGCTCGCCGCCACCGCCTCCCGCCACGCGCGCATCTCCCGGAAGGCCGGGAAGTAGGGGGCGATCTGGCCGCCGTAGAGCCGGGTGAAGGCGAGCGCCTGGTCCACCCAGGGCTCGACCCAGGCGTCCACCCACGGTTCGAGCCAGGGGCCCATCCAGGACGCGGCACCGGGCGGAAGGCTTCCGGTCCAGTCCCAGGCCCGCAGGGGCGAGCGGTCGGCGGTCGCGCGCCAGAGGCGTTCCAGCGCCGTTCGCGCGCCGTCGTCGCTGCCGCTGGCGAGGCCGGAGACCAGGGCGGCCCCGTTGAGGGCGCCCGCGCTCGCCCCGCTCACCGCCGAGATCCAGATATGCTCCTCCAGGAGCCGGTCGATGACGCCCCAGCCGTAGGCGCCGTAGGCACCCCCGCCCTGGAGGCCGAGTGCGATCCGCGGCTTCATGCGATCCCCGTCTCTGTCCGCCACATATCCGCCCGCCAAACGCCGGCCCACCACGCATCCGGCCGCCGGCCCGGGCGTCAACAGCCGCGCCCCAGGGGCGTTCCGGGCCAGCGCGCTCCGCAGACCCGCGAGCCGGCCGGCAAGATCCGCGCCGAGTTCCACGAAGCCCTACCAGCCCACCTTCACGCTTGAACTCTTGGGAGAACCGGTGTATCGGACCGGCCTTCGCGACAGTTTACGGGGTGCCAGCACCCCTCGTACGCGGTGACCGCGCCGGCCCCCGGGCCGATAGCGCGGTCTCTCTTATGAGCCGGGGACGTCAGGTCCCCATCAGGCGTCGTCCGCCGGGCAATACCGCCCGCGTGCGGAAACCCGCCTGAAACCAGGAAAGGTCACTCCCGTGATCCAGATGCAGACGAATCTGGACGTCGCCGACAACTCGGGTGCACGCCGCGTGATGTGCATCAAGGTGCTCGGCGGGTCGAAGCGCAAGTACGCGGGCGTCGGCGACGTGATCGTCGTCTCCGTCAAGGAGGCGATCCCGCGCGGTCGCGTCAAAAAGGGCGACGTCATGAAGGCGGTCGTCGTGCGCACGGCCAAGGACGTGAAGCGCGCCGACGGTTCGGTCATCCGCTTCGACAAGAACGCCGCCGTTCTGATCAACAATCAGAAGGAGCCGATCGGCACCCGCATCTTCGGGCCCGTGCCGCGGGAACTCCGCGCGCGCAACCACATGAAGATCATCTCGCTCGCTCCTGAGGTGCTGTGATGGCCGCCAAGATCAAGAAGGGCGACACGGTCGTCGTCCTCACCGGCCGCGACAAGGGTCGCTCCGGCGAGGTGATCCAGGTGCTGCCGAAGGACGACAAGGCCTTCGTGCGCGGCATCAACCTGGTGAAGAAGCACCAGAAGCAGACGCAGAACCAGGAAGGCGGGATCATCTCCAAGGAGGCCGCCATCCAGCTCTCCAACCTCGCGGTCGCCGACGCCAACGGCAAGCCGACCCGCGTGGGTTTCCGCATCCTCGAGGACGGCCGCAAGGTCCGGTTCGCCAAGAGCACGGGGGATCAGATCGATGGCTGAGGCCGACAAGAACGCTTACACCCCCCGTCTGCGCAAGCACTACGACGAGGTGGTCCGCCAGAAGCTCATCGAGCAGTTCGGCTACAAGAACCCCATGCAGGTGCCGGTCATCGAGAAGATCGTCATCAACATGGGCGTCGGCGAGTCGACCGCCGACTCCAAGAAGGCCACGGTCGCGGCGGGCGACCTCGCCCTCATCGCCGGCCAGAAGCCGGTGATCACCCGGGCCCGCAAGGCCATCGCGACCTTCAAGGTCCGCGAGGGCATGCCGATCGGCTGCAAGGTGACCCTGCGCAAGCAGCGCATGTACGAGTTCATGGACCGCCTGATCACCATCGCGCTGCCGCGCGTGCGTGACTTCCGCGGCCTGAACCCGCGCTCGTTCGACGGGCGCGGCAACTACGCCCTGGGTCTCAAGGAGCACCTCGTGTTCCCGGAGATCTCCTACGACAAGGCGGAGCAGATGTGGGGCATGGACATCGTCGTGGCGACCTCCGCCAAGACCGATGAAGAGGCCAAGGCCCTGCTCGCCGCCTTCAAGTTCCCGTTCCGGCAGTGAAGCCCCGGGCTTCAGACGCGGACACCGGAGAGAACAGACATGGCTAAGAAGAGCTCAGTCGAGAAGAACAACCGCCGCAAGGCCCTGGTCGCGCGCTTCGCCGAGAAGCGCAAAGGCCTCCTTGCCATCGCCAACAACGAGAGCCTCGAGATGGAGGAGCGCTTCGAGGCGCGCCTCAAGCTCGCGGAGCTGCCGCGCAACTCGTCGGCCGTTCGCATCCGCAACCGCTGCGAGATGACCGGCCGCCCGCGCGCCGTCTACCGCAAGATGGGCATCTCGCGCGTGGCGCTGCGCGAGCTCGGCAACCGGGGCCTGATCCCGGGCCTCGTCAAGTCGAGCTGGTAAGGAGGCATACCCATGGTCAACGATCCCGTGGGCGATATGCTCACCCGCATCCGCAACGGCCAGCAGCGCCGTCGCAACGTCGTGCAGACCCCCGGCTCGCGCCTGCGCGCCTCGGTGCTCGACGTCCTGAAGGCCGAGGGCTACATCCGCGACTACGCGGTGTCGGACCTCGGCAACGGCCGCACCGAGTTCGCGATCGAGCTGAAGTACTACGACGGCAAGCCCGTCATCCGCTCAATCCAGCGCGTGTCGAAGCCGGGCCGCCGGGTCTACTCGTCGGTCGGCGAGCTGCCGCGCGTGGCCGACGGCCTCGGCGTCACCATCGTGTCCACCCCGCAGGGCGTCATGGCCGACCACGTTGCGCGCGAGCGCAACGTCGGCGGCGAAGTGCTCTGCCAGGTGTTCTGATCCGGCGAGAGAGGAGAGGCAGATGTCTCGTGTAGGCAAGAAGCCCGTCCCCGTCCCGTCGGGCGTGACGGCGACGGTCGACGGTCAGACCGTGAAGATGAAGGGTCAGAAGGGCGAGCTGCAGTTCGTCGTCCCGGCCCTGGTGGACGTGGCCTTCGAGGACGGCGCGGTCTCCGTGCAGCCCAAGAACCAGTCCAAGGAGGCCCGCTCGCTCTGGGGCACCTCGCGCGCCCAGGTGGCGAACCTCGTCGAGGGCGTCTCGAAGGGCTTCGAGAAGAAGCTGGAGATCACGGGCGTGGGCTACCGCGCCGCGATGGCCGGCAAGGCGCTCAAGCTGTCGCTCGGCTACAGCCACGACATCGAGTACGAGATCCCGGCCGGCATCACCATCGTGACGCCCAAGCCCACGGAGATCGTGATCTCGGGCATCGACCGGCAGCGCGTCGGCCAGGTGGCCGCCGAGATCCGTGACTACCGCGGCCCCGAACCCTACAAGGGCAAGGGCGTCAAGTACGCGGGCGAGTTCATCTTCCGCAAGGAAGGCAAGAAGAAGTAAGGAGGGCTTAAGATGTCGAACAAGCTTATCGCCCTCCAGCGGCGCAAGATCCGCGTCCGGAAGGCCCTGCGGGCCGCCGCCAACGGCCGTCCGCGGCTCTCGGTGTTCCGCTCGTCGAAGCAGATCTACGTCCAGGTCATCGACGATGCCCAGGGCAAGACGCTCGCCGCCGCCTCGTCGATCGACAAGGCGATCCGGGCGGACCTGAAGACCGGCGCCGACGTCGCCGCCGCCACCGCCGTGGGCAAGCTCGTCGCCGAGCGCGCCAAGGCGGCCGGCGTCACCAAGGTGATCTTCGACCGCTCGGGCTACATCTACCACGGCCGCGTCAAGGCCCTGGCGGATGCCGCCCGCGAGGGCGGCCTGGAGTTCTGAGGGCGCTCCGCGCCTCACGAGCCCCCGGACCAACGTCCGGGGGCTCGCAAGCGCGGCGGACGTTCCATCACGGATGGAACACCAAGAATGAGATTCGGCGGAGGGGAGCGGTTCGGCTGCTCCTCGAACATCATCTTCAAGCGAGCGGGCCCGCCGCCCGCGCCAGTGCGATAGACGGGTATCAGAATGGCACGTGAACGTGAGGGCGGTGGCCGCGGCCGCCGCGAGGATCGCGAGGAGCGCGACAGCGAGTTCGTGGACAAGCTCGTCCACATTAACCGCGTCGCCAAGGTGGTGAAGGGCGGCCGTCGCTTCGGCTTCGCGGCCCTCGTCGTCGTCGGCGACCAGAAGGGCCGGGTCGGCTTCGGCCACGGCAAGGCGCGCGAGGTGCCCGAGGCCATCCGCAAGGCGACGGAAGCCGCCAAGCGCGGCCTGATCCGGGTCAGCTTGCGCGAGGGCCGGACCCTGCACCACGACGTCAACGGCCGTCACGGCGCCGGCAAGGTGATCCTCCGCGCGGCCCCGCAGGGCACCGGCATCATCGCGGGCGGCCCGATGCGCGCCGTCTTCGAGACGCTCGGCATGCAGGACGTGGTGGCCAAGAGCCTCGGCTCCTCGAACCCCTACAACCTCGTGCGCGCCACCTTCGAGGCGCTCAAGAACGAGGACAGCCCGCGCTCCGTCGCGGCCCGCCGCGGTCTCAAGGTGTCGGCCCTCCAGAGCCGCCGCCGCGACGCCGATCCGAACGATCAGTCCGAAGCGGCTGTGGCGTAAGGGGAGGTTGGCATGGCTGACAAGACCATCCGCGTCGAGCAGATCGGCTCGCCGATCCGCCGCGAGGCCTCCCAGCGCGCGACGCTGGTCGGCCTGAAGCTCAACAAGATGCATCGGGTCGCCGAGCTGGAGGACACTCCGGCCGTGCGCGGCATGATCCGCAAGGTCGCGCACCTCGTGCGCGTCCTCGACGGCGCTGCGTGAGGAGGGCGCCATCATGAAGCTCAACGAGATCCGCGACAACGAAGGCGCGACCAAGAACCGGATGCGCGTCGGCCGGGGCATCGGCTCCGGCAAGGGCAAGACCGCGGGACGCGGCGTGAAGGGCCAGAAGGCCCGCACCGGCGTGTCCATCAAGGGCTTCGAGGGCGGCCAGATGCCGCTGCATCGTCGCCTGCCGAAGCGCGGCTTCAACAACATCCACGCCCACGACCTGAACGAGGTGAACCTCGGCCGGGTGCAGGAGGCGGTGGATGCGGGCCGTCTGGACGCCTCGGCGCCCGTCACCGTCGAGGCGCTAATCGCCGCCGGCATCCTCTCCCGTCCCCGCGACGGCGTGAAGCTGCTCGGCGTCGGCGAGCTGACCGCGAAGCTCAGCTTCGAGGTCACCCGCGCGTCGAAGTCGGCGGTCGAGGCGGTCGAGAAGGCCGGCGGCAGCGTCACCGTCGCCTACGCGGCGGGCGTCGCCCACCGCGGCACGGCCTCCGCCGAGGCCTGAAGCCCTCCCGCGGATCCGGCGCGACGCGTTGCGCCGGGCCCGGGAAGCGCTTAAGTCCAAGCCACCGAGCGGCGGCCCGTGCGACCTCGCACCGGCCGCCGTTCTTCGTTTCACCCGGACCACCCGTCCGGCGACAGGTCCCAGGATAGACCGTCATGGCCTCAGCCGCCGAGCAGCTTGCCGCCAACCTCAATTTCGGGGCGATCGCGAAGGCCGATGAGCTGAAGAAGCGCATCTGGTTCACGCTCGGCGCCCTCGTGGTGTTCCGGCTGGGCACCTACATCCCGATCCCCGGCATCGACCCGGAACAGTTCGCCAGGAACTTCCAGCAGCAGGCCGGCGGCGTGCTCGGCCTGTTCAACATGTTCTCGGGCGGCGCCGTCGAGCGCATGGCGATCTTCGCGCTCAACATCATGCCGTACATCTCGGCCTCCATCATCATCCAGCTCCTCACCTCGGTGATCCCGAGCCTGGAGACGCTGAAGAAGGAGGGCGAGTCGGGCCGCAAGGTCATCAACCAGTACACCCGCTACCTCACGGTGGTGCTGGCGCTGGTCCAGTCCTGGGGCATCGCGGTCGGCCTGCAATCCTCCTCCGCGGCGATCGATCCCGGGCCGTTCTTCCTGGCCTCGACCGTGATCACGCTGACCGGCGGCACGCTGTTCCTGATGTGGATCGGCGAGCAGATCACCTCGCGCGGCATCGGCAACGGCTCGTCGCTCATCATCTTCGCCGGTAT
>NZ_LSIX01001069.1:0-261 GCF_001556475.1 Methylobacterium sp. CCH5-D2
GGGACTGGAGCACGAAGTTCGAGATGCGCACGCCGCGCTACACGACGCAGGTGAGTGAGCTACCGGTGGCGCTGGCTTAGACTGAGAGGAAGCCGATTTATTGTACACCGAAGCGGGCTTAGCGGACGCCCAATCCTACCGCGACCGCCTTCTGCAGGAGCGATGATCGGCTGTGTACCCAGATTGGACCTGCTAGAACAACGTTCTGGCTTAGACCACGCTTGAATTCGTACACGCCGCGATTTGCGGCGGGATCGATGC
>NZ_LSIX01000106.1:0-2019 GCF_001556475.1 Methylobacterium sp. CCH5-D2
ATCCGGCTCTCGCTCCTTCGCGGAAACCCCTCACAGCACCGGCTCCAGAGCGCTCACGCGGGCGAAGGCCTCGGTCAGGGTACCGACGAGACCGGGCGTCGTGGCGAGTTCCGCCACCTCGTCGAGCCGTGCCCAGCGCACCCCGAGCGCCTCGGGCCCCGCCACCGGCTCGCCGCCCTGCCAGAGCGCCGCGTGCGGGTGCACGACGTAGTGATGGCGCGCGCGGCCCTCGGCGTCGCGATCGATGATCTCGGTCGGCGAGAGCACGCCGACGACCCGCGCTTCCAGCCCAACCTCCTCGCGCAGCTCGCGCAGCGCCGCCTCGGCCAGGGTCTCGCCGGCTTCCACGAGGCCGCCCGGCAGGGTCCAGACGCCGCGCATCGGCGCGTTGGCGCGGGCGGCGAGCAGCACCCGGTCGTCGCGGATCACCGCGATCGAGGCGCCGACGAAGGGGCGTGCCGGAAACAGGCGGCTCTCGGACTCGCTCACGGCTTCGCGCCCTCCGGTGCCACCACGGCGACGCGCCCGTCGGCGAGGCCGACGAGGATCCGCGCGCCCGTCCCGCGCCCCAGCACCGCGACGCCGTGCTCGGCCGCGGCCGGCAGCGCCGCCCGCAACCGCTCGGAGACGCCGCCCTTCACCGACACCAATGCGAGGGCCTGCCCGCCGGCGACCGGCAGCGCGAGGTCGGCATTCCCGGTTCCATCCGGTTCGACCGGCGCGGCGAGATCGGCGTCGGGCGCGCCCGCGCCGTAGCCCTCGGCCTCGGCCGCGAGCGTCACGGCGTCCGCTCCGAGCGTCCAGAGCTGGAGCACGCCGTCGCCCCGCAGGGTCGCCGCCTGCGGCGTGCCGGAGCGCGTGAAATCCGCCAGTGCGGCGATCCGCGTCGGCGCCGTCGGCTGGACCGGCGCGCGCGCCAGGACGCTCCAGTCGGCGCTCCCTGCCCGATGGCCGATCAGCGCGAGGCCGGACCCCGAGGTCCCGTCGAGGGTGGCCGCGAGGAAGGCGGGCCGGCCGGCGAGACGCAGGGCGCGCGGACGCGCGGACGCGAAGACGGAATCCGCTCCGGCCGAGACCGTCACGGTCTTGACCGGCACCGTCTTCGGCTCGGCGGTCACGCCCAGGGGCTGGCGCTCGCGGATGGTGAGGCCGGCCGCACCCGGGACGCCGGCGGCGCGGGTTGGACCGGTCAGGTAGGCCGAGAGCCCGCCGGAGACGGCTCGGCGCGAGCCCGGCAGAGCCCCGCGCGGCGTCTCGGCGGCAGCCAGGCCCTCGATCGCCTCGGCGCCGAGCAGGGTGGTGCGGACCGCGCCGTCCGCGAGCCCGAGCGCGGCGCCGCCGCCCTCGCCCCAGACCACGACGATGGGCGCGCTGTCCTCCTCGCCGGTCTCGAGGGCCGGGACGGCCGCGCGGGGCTTGGCCAGCGGCAGCAGGCCCGAGGTCGCGACCGCGACCGCGACCTCGCTCGCGGGGCCGCGCATCGCGGTGACCCGGAAGGGCAGGTCGAGCACCGTGACGGCGGGCTGGGCCACGGCCGGGGCCGCGATCGCCGCGACGAGCAGCCCCAGCACCGGACCGGCCCCGAACGGGCCGTCAGACATGCTGGCCGCCGTTGATGTGCAGCTCGGCGCCGTTCACGTAGGAGGAGGCCTCGGTGCACAGGAAGTAGATCGCCTTGGCGACCTCGTCCGGGGTGCCGAGCCGGCGCTGCGGGATCTGCTCGACGAGCTTCTCGGTGCCCGGCGAGAGGATCGAGGTGTCGATCTCGCCGGGCGAGATCGCGTTCACCCGCACGCCGAGGGGGCCGAAATCGGCCGCCATCTCGCGGGTCAGCCCCGCGAGCGCCGCCTTCGAGGTGCCGTAGGCCGCACCCGCGAAGGGGTGGACGCGCGAGCCCGCGATCGAGGTGACGTTGACGATCGAGCCGCGGGCGCGGGCGAGCTCGTCGCACAGGCCCCGCGCCAGCAGGATCGGCGCGAAGAAGTTGACCTGGAACACCCGCTGCCAGTCGGCCCAGCC
>NZ_LSIX01001070.1:0-2294 GCF_001556475.1 Methylobacterium sp. CCH5-D2
CTCTCCCGTCACCCTTCGGGTGCCACCCTCCCCCGCAGAGGGGGGAGGGAGAGCGCGGTGCGGCTCACGCCTTCTCCAGCCCGGCGATCGCCCGGGCGAAATCCCGGGCCGCGAAAGGCTCCAGATCCTCCACGCCCTCGCCGACGCCGATGAAGTGCACCGGCAGGCCGAACTTCGCGGCGAGCGCCACCAGGATGCCACCCCGCGCCGTGCCGTCGAGCTTCGTCATCACCAGCCCCGAGACGGGTGCTGCCTGCGAGAACAATTCGACCTGGCTCAGCGCGTTCTGGCCCACCGTCGCGTCGAGCACGAGCAGCGTCGCGTGCGGCGCTTCGGGATCGAACTTGCGGATCACCCGGATGATCTTCTCCAGTTCCGCCATCAGCCCGGCCTTGTTCTGGAGCCGGCCGGCGGTGTCGATGAGGAGCACGTCGGTGCCGGCTTCCCGCGCCTGTTTCAGCGCGTCGAAGGCGAGGCCCGCCGCGTCCGCGCCCTGCGCCCCGCTGATCACCGGCGTGTTGGTGCGCGCCCCCCAGACCTTGAGCTGGTCGATCGCCGCGGCCCGGAAGGTATCGCCGGCCGCCAGCATCACCGAGCGCCCTTCCGCCCGGAACTTCAGCGAGAGCTTGCCGAGCGTGGTGGTCTTGCCGGCCCCGTTCACCCCGACGCAGAGGATGACGTAGGGCTTCCTGGACGCGTCGATGACGAGCGGCTGCGCCACCGGATCGAGCGCCCGCTCCACCTCGGTCGCCAGGATGGCCCGGACCTCGTCGGGCGAGATGCCCTTCTCGTAGCGGCCCTTGCCGACGGCGTCGGAGATCCGGGTCGCGGTCTCGACGCCGAAATCGGCCTGGATCAGGGCGTCCTCCAGATCCTCCAGGGTGGTGGCGTCGAGCTTGCGCTTGGTGAAGAGCCCGGTGACCCGCTCCGAGAGGTTCGACGAGGTGCGCTTCATCCCCGACGTGAGGCGGCTCCACCAGCCGCGGGCCTCCGGCTCGCGCTGCGGCTCGGCCCCGGCGTCGAAGGCGAGCGCGGCGGCCGCATCGACCGGCTGGATGTCGGGGACGGAGGCCGGGTCTTCGTCCGGGCTCTCAGGCTCGCCGGTCTCGGGCTCGCCAGTCTTGGGCTCCCGCGCCTGGGAGGTGGTGTCGGCGGGCTCGGCACCGCGCGCCGGGTCGTCGCCCGCGGTGCCGGCGGGCGGGCGCTCCTCCTGTCCCTCGATCGGCATGAGGTCGGCGCCCTCGACGACGTCCGGCACCGTGTTGCGTGCAGGGGCCTCGGGCGCGGGCTCCTCCGGCGGCAGGGGCACGTGCGCGACGTCGTCGGCCGCCGTGGCGAAGTCGGGATGTCCCTCCGCGGGCGAGGCCGGATCGACCAGCGAGGCCGCCTCGTCCGGCGACGGCGTCTCCTCCGCGGGCGGCTCCGACGCCTTCTCGGCGCCCTTCCGCCCGAACAGGCGTCCGAACCAGCCCGGCTTGTCCTCGCTCATCGTCACGTCCTTGCTGGCGCCCGGTGTCCCGGCGCGCCGGAATGGTCTAGCGGGGAGAGATGTCCGCCCCGATCCTGCCTGACATAGGCGCGCGCCTGCTCTACCGCGATGCCCTGCTGCTCGTCATCGACAAGCCGGCGGGATTGCCGGTGCATCCGGGGCCGAAGGGCGGCGAGACCCTGACCGACCATCTCGACGCGCTCCGCTTCGGCCTGCCGCGCCGGCCGGAGGCCGTGCACCGCCTCGACCGCGACACCTCCGGCTGCCTCGCGCTCGGGCGCCACGCCAAGGCGCTGGCCCGGCTCGGCAAGCTGTTCGCAGGCTCGGCGATCGAGAAGACCTACTGGGCGGTCGTGGTCGGCGGTCCGGATGCGGAGGCCGGGAGCATCGACCTCGCGCTCGCCCGGCGCTCGCCCGATCCGCGCTCGTGGTGGATGAAGGCCGACCCGGCGGGCGACCCGTCGCTGACGCACTGGCGCGTGCTCGGGCGCGACCCGGCGGCCGGCCGGACCTGGCTGGAGCTGAAGCCCGTCACCGGCCGCACGCACCAGCTCCGCGTGCACTGCGCCGAGTCCGGCTGGCCGATCCTGGGCGACCCGATCTACGGCGGCGGCCCGCGCGACGGCGTGCTGCATCTCCATGCCCGCGCGCTCGCGATCCCGCTCTACCCGAAGCGCGACGCGATCCGGGCCGAGGCGCCAGCCCCGCAGCACATGCGGTCGGCCCTCACGGGCTGCGGCTGGCGCGAATAAGTTCTGGATTCCAAAGGTCGAGACCTTTGGCGGGTGCAGGGCAGAGCCCTGCT
>NZ_LSIX01001071.1:0-2512 GCF_001556475.1 Methylobacterium sp. CCH5-D2
GGCCCAGCCGGTGGCGATCGCGCCGAGCCGCTCGCCCTCGGGGCCCTTGGGCGAGATGCCGGCGTTGTTGACGAGCGCGTGCAGGACGCCGCCCTCGGCCTTCAGGCGCTCGGCCACCTCGCGCACGCCGCGCATCGTGTCCTCGGCGTCGGCGAGATCGACCTGGAGGTGGTCCTCGGGGCCCATCTCCCAGGGGCAGTTCTCCGGGAAGGCGTGGCGCGAGCAGGTGATGACCCGCCAGCCGGCGGCGGAGAACCGCTTCACCGTGGCGTGGCCGATGCCGCGGCTCGCCCCCGTGAGGAGCATGATCCGTCGACGGTCGTTGTGGGGTGGGGCCACGGCCTGCCTCGCTGAGCATTCCGCGGCGGGCGAGCCGCGCCGCCGACGGGCTTGAGGGCCCGGTCTAAGCGCTGCAGCCGTGAAAATCCAGGGCGGCGACCCGCTCGCCGCCGCGGTGCAGCACGGCCGGCGCCTTGACCGGCTCGCTCCGCGCGGTGTCTGCGATGCGGCTCATCCGATCCGGAGCCCGCCGATGCCCGATCCCAGCCGCGACCGCCTCCCACCCCTCGCCGAGACGGCGCTGACGCCCGCACAGCGGAGGGCGGCGGAAGCTTTCGAGACCGCCCGCGGGACCCCTGTCTTCGGGCCGTTCTGGCCCCTGCTGCGCAGTCCCGATCTCATGCTGCGCGCGAGCGAGATGGGACTGTACCTGCGCTACGGCAGCGCGCTGCCGCTCGCGCTCAGCGAGTTCGCGATCCTGATCGTCGCGCGGCTGTGGAGCCAGCAGCTCGAGTGGCACATCCACCATCCGATCGCCCTGAAGGCCGGCGTCTCGCCGGAGACCGCCCAGGCGATCGCCGAGGGCCGTCGCCCGGAGGGCATGAGCGCGGACGAGGAACTGGTCTGGACCTTCTCGACCGAGCTTCAGCACAATCGCGCCGTCAGCGACCCGACCTACGCGGCGCTCGTCGCCCGCTTCGGCGAACGGGGCGCGGTCGATCTGGCGGGCATCAACGGCTACTACGCGCTGCTGGCCATGACGATGAACATGGCCCGCACCGCCTTGCCGGAGGGCGCCGAGCCGCCGCTCCGGTCGCTGACGCCCTGAGGGGCGGAGGCCGGCCTCAAGGGTAGAGCCGCGACCGCGTCCAGCCGTCGCCGGACCGGGTGAAGCGCACCCGGTCGTGCAGGCGATAGTCGCCGTTCTGCCAGAACTCCAGGCTGGTCGGCTCGATCCGGAAGCCGGTCCAGTGCTCCGGCCGCGGCACCGGCTCGTTCTCGTAGCGCGCGGCGAGTTCGGCCACGGCCGCCATCAGGGTCGCCCGGTCGGCGAGCGGGCGCGACTGCCGGCTCGCATGCGCGCCGAGGCGGCTCTGCGGGTGGCGGCTCGCGAAGTAGGCGTCCGCCTCCTCGGGCGTGACAGGCGTGACCGCACCGCGGGCGCGCACCTGCCGGCGCAGGCTCTTCCAGTGCAGCACCAGGGCCGCCTGTGGATTCTGGGCAAGCTCCTCGCCCTTGGTCGATTCCGTGTTGGTGTAGAAGACGAAGCCGCGCGCGTCGAAGCCCTTGAGCAGCACGATCCGCACGTCCGGCAGCCCGTCCGAGCCGGCGGTGGCGAGCGCCATCGCGTTCGGGTCCTCGGGCTCGGCGGCCTCCGCCTCCTTCATCCAGGCCGCGAACAGGGCGAACGGATCCTCGGCCAGGGTGAAGTCGGCCGGCACCGCGCCCGGCGCGTGGGCGGAATCACCGATCGTTAACGGCTCCACGGCTTAGTCCTCTCTCATGGCATCCGGTCGGGGGCACCGATGGGGCGCTCTAGCGTTGGGCCTCACGCGGTGGCGGAGAGTTCAGGTGTAATGCGGCAGGGCGCGTGTAAAGACCCCCGGGGGACCCCCGTCGGCCGGGCGTGCCGGCTCGTGATCGGCGCCGGGCTCCTCGCGCTCCTGTGCGGGTGCAGCCAGCCGCTTCTGGTGTTCCGTCAGGCGCCCGAGGAGCCCGCCCGCGCCGAGGCCGCGGAGGCGGGTGCCGAGCCGGCCGTCACCGGCAGCATCTCGAAGCGCCCGTCGAGCTTCGGCCCCGACCTGGGCGAGGAGGATTGGCGCCGCGCCCGGGCCGCGCTGGGTGTCGCCCTCGATCCGCAGGGCAACGGCCGCCCGGTGAAGTGGGACAACCCGGAATCGGGCCTGCGCGGATCGATCAACCCGACGGGGCTTCCCTATGTCGCCAACGACCTGATCTGCCGCGACTTCCTCGCCTCGGTGATCGCGCCCGAACGCAGCCGCTTCGTGCGCGGAACCGGCTGCAAGCCCTCCGGGGGCAGCTGGGAACTGCGTCACCTGCGCGCTTCCAGATCGGCCTGACGAGCCGGTCCGTCAGCGCGCCGCGCGGGCCATCCCCCGCGGCGCTTGACGGCGCGCGCAAAGGAGCCGACTTTCTCCGGTCAGGCCGTTGCGGAAAAGCAACACAGGTCCCACATCCGGGCCGAGATCGCCGGACAGGCGCGAACCGCCGG
>NZ_LSIX01001072.1:0-671 GCF_001556475.1 Methylobacterium sp. CCH5-D2
ACCACCTCGCGCGCCTCCGCCTCGATCCGCTCGCCGATCCGGGGCGCGGCGAGCAGGGTCGCGCCGCCCCAGGCGACGGCCAGCAGCGGCAGGCCGGCGAGCCAGCCGAACCGGCGGAGACGGGTCTGTCGATCGGGCAGCGGCACGGGCGCTCTCGCAGGGCTGATCCGCAGGCCGTCAGATCAGCCCGACTTTCCGGCATCTTGAAGGCCGCCGTCCATTCCCCCGCCTGCAGAAGGGGCGGGAGGGCGTCGCCCTGCGCGAGCCCCGCCTCAGCCGCCGGCCGCCTCGCGCAGCATCTCCAGTTCGAGCCAGCGGTCCTCGGCCCCCGCGAGTTCGGTCTCGGCCTGGGACAGCATCGTGCTCGCCTTGTCGAAGCGGCCGGGGTCGCGGGCGTAGAGGCCGGGATCGGCCAGGATCTCGCGCAGCTGCGCGATCGCCGCCTCCAGCTTCTTCATGCGCTCGGGCAGCGTCTTCAGTTCGTGCTGGTCCTTGAAGCCGAGCTTCGGCCGCCCCGCGGGCGCGGCGGCGCGCTCGCGCGGCTCGGCCTTCTCGGATCTCGTTTCCTTGCGCCCCGCGGCCGTGCGGGCCTGCACGCCCGCGCCGCGCTGGCCGATCATGTCCGAGTAGCCGCCCGCGTACTCGATCCAGCGGCCCTCGCCCTCCGAGAC
>NZ_LSIX01001073.1:0-4759 GCF_001556475.1 Methylobacterium sp. CCH5-D2
GTGCTGCCGATGCTGCTCTGGTGCCTGCTCGCCGCCGCCGCGGTAGCGCCGCGTGCCGACGATCCGTGCTGGGCCCAAGCGGGGTGGGCGATCTTCCTGACGGATCCGCCGCAGGGACTGCCGTGTCCCGCGACGTCCGGGGCGCCGATGCCGGATCTGGACCTGCCGCTCCTGAGCTTCATCACCTGCCTCGCGGCCTATGCGGGGGCCTTCGTCTGGATCTGCTGGAAGTATCGCCGCGACGGGGAACTGCTCGACCTGCACGCGGCGCCGTTCGTGAAGGGCATCGTCGCCTGGGTGTTGAGCAGCGGGTTGTCGAGCGCGTTCCTCTATCTCGGCATCACCCTCGCTCAGGAGCGGCACCTCCTCTGGGTGATCCTGGCCGGACCGCTCTGGGTCGCCGTCGCGGAGACGCTGCGGACGACGCTCTCCGTCGGCATGCGCCACAGCGGCCTGCGCAACGACAGCGACCGCGAGTGGCTCGCGCGCATCAACGGGAGCAAGCTGCGGCTCGTGGTCGGCCTGTGCCTCGGCTGCACCGTGATCGTGCTGGGCGGTTCCTATCTGACCGCGCAGAGCGGCGCCCTCTGGTCCTCCCTCGTGGGCGGCGGCGTCGCATCGGGCTCGATCGTCGCGCTTCTGGGCAGCAGCGCCCGAACGGCGGTGCTGTCGCAGGTGGCCCGCGTCTCCGGAAGCCCGGCCGGGCCGGGCGGCGCCGGCAAGCTGGCCTGGCCCGCCGCCTCTCTCGTGAAGGGCGCGATGCTGGTCTTCCCCCTCACGGTGTTCGCGCTGATCGGGCGCGGCCTCGCGCTGGGCATCGGCGCGGCCGCGAGCCTGGTCTCCGGCCCGGTGCCGGGCTTTCCCACCCTCGCGGCGATCAGCCTCGCGGCGGTCCTGGGGCTGGCCGGGCTGGCCCTCCTCCTCGGCTGGGCGATCAACCTCAACCGCTTCTCGATGCACGCGGTCTACCGGAACCGGTTGATCCGCGCGTTCCTGGGCTCGGGGCGGCCCTGGGAGAACCGCCGGCCGGACCGCTTCACGCAGTTCGATCCCTGCGACAACATCCGGATGGCCGACACCGTGACGGGGCGGTCGCCGCTGTTCCTGTTCCCGGTCGTCAACGTCGCAATGAACCGGACGAGCGGGCGCGATACCGCGCGGGCGGAGCGCAAGGCGGAAGCCTTTACGATCACGCCCTTCCGCTGCGGCGCCGCCACGCTGCCGAGCCCGGTCGGCACGCCGGCCCGCGTCACCGAACAATCGCCGCGCGCGGGCGCCTACGCGCCGACGCGGGGCTACGCGGCCGGCGAGCGCGATACCGGCGCGCGCGATCAGGAGCAGGGCATCACGCTCGGCACGGCCATCACGATCTCGGGCGCGGCGGCGAGCCCGAACATGGGCTACCACTCGTCGCCGCTGACGGCCTTCGTGATGACGCTCTGCAACGTCCGTCTCGGGGCGTGGCTGCCGAACCCGGCGACGCGGCGCACCGTCGAGGCGGATCGGCGCGCCCTGCTGCGATCGAGCGGGCCGCGCAACGAGGTGCCGACGCTCCTGCGGGAACTCACCGGCCGCTCCGACATCGACGGCGACTACCTCTACCTCTCGGACGGCGGGCATTTCGAGAATCTCGGCGTCTACGAGATGCTGCGGCGGCGCTGCGGCCTGATCGTCGCGATCGATGCGGGGCAGGACAAGGACTACGCCTACGAGGATCTCGCCCGGCTGAAGCAGAGCGCGCGCATCGACCTGGGTGTCGAGATCACGTTCGTGAAGGAGATCGCGATCACGCAGCGCCTGCTCGCGCCGCAGGGCGCGCTGGCGACCGTGCGCTATCCGGCAACCGGCGCCTTGCCGGCCGCGGAGGGCAGGCTTCTCTACCTCAAGTCCTGGCTGCCCGAGCAGGCGCCGGTCGAACTCCTCGCCTACCGCATCCGCAACGCGGACTTCCCGCACGAGAGCACCGGAAACCAGTTCTTCACCGAGAGCGATTTCGAGAGCTACCGCCATCTCGGCAACTACCTGGCCCGTGCGGTGATCGAGCAGGGGCTGCCCGGGACGAAGCCCGGCGAGCCGCCGCCGCCGAACGCGCTCGTGGGGCTGTTCGCCAACCTGTCGCGCCTGTCCCGGCCCGCGGGCGCACCGCTCAGGCCGCCGCGGACGGAGCCGCCGCGAACACCATCCCGACCGCGGCCGCGTCCATGACG
Organism: Methylobacterium sp. CCH5-D2; assembly: GCF_001556475.1. Classification (NCBI taxonomy): domain Bacteria; kingdom Pseudomonadati; phylum Pseudomonadota; class Alphaproteobacteria; order Hyphomicrobiales; family Methylobacteriaceae; genus Methylobacterium; species Methylobacterium sp. CCH5-D2. The sequence continues at coordinate 2,208 of NZ_LSIX01001073.1, forward strand.
CGGTACGCCCCCGGCGCCAGATCCGCCGGCAGGTCGAGGCCGCCGACCCGGTCGCGGTGGAGCGCCGCGACGTGGTTGCCCAAGGCCGCGAACATGCGGCGGACCTGGTGGTAGCGCCCCTCGGTGAGCGTCACGGTGCAGTGCGTGCCGCCCTCGGCCGCGAAGGCGACCGGCAGGAGCGGCCGGTCCTCGCCCTCCAGCATCAGGGTGCCGGAGGCCAGCACCGCGCCCTCGTCCCCCCGGAGCGGCCGGTCGAGGGTGACGCGGTAGCGCTTGGCCACGCTCGCCTTCGGCGCGATGATCCGGTGCAGCAGCGCGCCGTCGTCGGTGAGGAGCAGCAGCCCCGAGGTCTCCTTGTCGAGGCGGCCGACCGTCGAGAGAGCCGGGTCGCGGCGGCGCCAGCGCTCCGGGAGCAGGCCGTAGACCAGCGGGCCCGCCTCCTTGTGCGAGCAGGTGACGCCGAGCGGCTTGTGCAGCATCAGGCAGAGGCCCGGCAGCGGGTCGAGGGGCTCGCCGTCGATCCGCATCCGCTCGGGCAGGTCCGGGTCGAGGGCGATGCGCGCGCCCGCGTCCGCGACCTCCTCCCCGTCGAGCACGATGCCGCCCGCGCGGGCGAGGCCCTGGATCTCGCGGCGGGAGCCGTAGCCGAGATTGGCGAGCAGCTTGTCGAGCCGGACGGCCTTGCTCATCGGCGCGCCTCGTAGACCTTGTAGCCGTTGGCCGAGGCCCTGAGCGTCACCTCCGCGAAGGCCTCGCCCAGCACCCGCTCATAGGGCAGGTGGGCGTTGGCCGTGAGCCAGAGGGCGCCCCCGTGCCGCAGCGCGCCGGCCGCGCGGGCGATGAAGCTCTGGCCCAGCGCCCGGTCCTCGGCGCCGCCGTCGTGGAAGGGCGGGTTCATCACCACGAAGTCGAGCTTGGCGAGGTCCGGATCCGGCTGGCGGATGTCGGCCCAGCGCACGCTCGCGCGGGAATCGCCGAGGTTGCGCCGGGCCATCTCGACGGCGCGGCGGTCGATGTCGATGCAGGCCAGCCCCGTCACGGCGTCCGAGGCCAGCACCGCGCGGGCGAGCAGCCCCAGGCCGCAGCCGAGATCGGCCCCGCGCCCGCGCAGGGGCGGCAGGGTGGCGAGCAGCAGCGCGCTGCCCGGGTCGAGCCGGTCCCAGGAGAAGATGCCGGGCTGCGTGCAGAGCGCGAGGTTGTCCACGTGGCGCGGGCCGCCCTCGTCGATGGCGGCGTCCAGGCCCTGCGGCGTCTCCGGGCGGGGCGCCGTGCAGATGCGGTGGTGGCGGCGCGCCTCCTCGGCGGGGGCGCAGCCGAAAGCGGCGAGTTCCTTGGCGAGCCGTGCACCGCCGCGGTCCTTCGGGGCGAGCGCGGTGAGGCGCCCGCCGGGCTTCAGGGCGCGCAGCGCCAGGGCGAGGGCGTAGCGGCGCTCGACCGTACCGGGCGGCGCGAGCAGCACGGCCGCCTCGAGGCTCGCCGGGCCTAAGTCCTCGAGCCGCGCGGATCCGGGGATCAGCGGCGAGACCTGGGCGGCGCCCTCCGGGATCTCGGCGAGTTCGGCGGGCGGCAGGCCGTACAGGATGGCGGTAGGGGCGGTCATGCGTTCCAGGTCGACAGGTTCATCTCGATAGCGACGGGCAGTCCGGTTCCGATGCACCCGCGCCGTTTTCCCGGACGCCCGGAGCGCCAGCGGAGGGTGATCCGGGATCCAGCACGGGAAGGCGCGAAGCGTCCTGATCCTGCGCCGGTGCTGGAGGTCGAGCCGCTGCGCGGCACTCTCCGTGCTGGATCCCGGATCACCTTCCACTTCGTTCCAGGCGTCCGGGAAAGCGGATGCGCTTCATCGGCAGGGTCGGAGCCGGCGGTGTTGGCAGATACGGCTTCTCGTCGATCAGCCTATGGACGCCCTCTCCCACGCATCGTGGCGGGGCGGGGCGTCCAGGTTCGCGGGGAGAAAAGGCGATCCCTCAGCCCCGCGGGAATTCCAGCCCCATCTCGCGGTAGCGGGCCGGATCGTCGGCCCAGTTCTCGCGCACCTTCACGTGCAGGAAGAGGTGGACCTTGGCGTCGGCGGCCTCCGCGATCTCGATGCGGGCGGCCTGGCCGATCGCCTTGATGGTCTGGCCGCCCTTGCCGAGCACGATCGAGCGCTGGCTCTCGCGCTCCACGAAGATCGTCTGCTCGATGCGCACCGAGCCGTCCGGCCGGATCTGCCACTGGTCCGTCTCGACGGTGGAGCGGTAGGGCAGCTCCTCGTGCAGCCGGTCGTAGATCTTCTCGCGGGTGATCTCGGCGGCGAGCATGCGCAGCGGCGCGTCCGAGACCTGATCCTCGGGATAGAGCCAGGGCCCCTCGGGCATCAGGGCGGCGAGCGCGCGCTTCAGGGTCTCGACCCCGTCGCCGTTCAGCGCCGAGACCATGAAGGTCTGCTCGAACGGGATCAGCCCGTTGAGCTTGGCGGCGAGTTCGAGCAGGCGCTCGCGCGGGATCAGGTCGATCTTGTTGAGGATCAGGATGCGCGGCCGGCGCACGTCCTTGAGGCGGGCCAGCAC
>NZ_LSIX01001074.1:0-4090 GCF_001556475.1 Methylobacterium sp. CCH5-D2
GTGCGGCGGCTGAGGGGGCTGCGGGCAAAAAAAGAGCCCGCCGGTGAGGCGGGCCTGTGAGGTGCTCTTGGGGATCGCATGGAGTATGGGATGAATGCGCCGGCTTCCGACCGGTTCCGTCCCACCGGCCCGAAACCCGCGAAAGCTTGACCGCGTGTGCTCTAGCGCACCCCGGCCCGGCGGGCCTGCATCCGCGCCTGGAGGCGAGCGCGCCGGGCGGCGATGACGGTGCCGTTGATCTCGCCGCCGAACAGGAACATCGCGGCGCACCAGTACAGGAACACGAGGAACACCATCGCGGTGGCCAGGCCCCCGTAGGTCGAGGCGTAGGCCGTCGAGAAGCGGTCGAGGTAGAAGCCGAAGCCGAGGCCCGCGAGGAACCAGAGCAGCAGCGTCACCACCACGCCCGGCAGCACCAGCAGGATCGGCCGACGCCCGGCCGCGACGAAGCGGTGGGCGATGACGAGCACCAGCCCCAGCAGGAAGGCCGTGATCCCGATCCGCGCGATCGCCACGGTGAGGCCGAGCGGCTCGAGCCCCGGCGCCACGTTGACGACGTTGCGCCAGATCAGCGGGCCCAGCACCACGAGCAGCGCGAAGGCCAGCATCGCGAAGGCGCCGCAGACCACGTAGCCGATCGATTCGAGCCGGGTCAGCCACCAGGGCCGCATCTCGCGGATGCCGTAGGCGCGGTTGAGCCCGACCCGCAGGGACTCGACGCCCGAGGACGAGAAGTAGAGCGCCAGGAGCGCGCCGATGGTGAGCACGCCGCCGCGCTGCTCGGTGAGCACCCGGTGCACCTCGCCGACGATGGGTTTGGCCACCTCCCGCGGCCACGCATCGAGGATCAGCACCCCGGCCTCGTCGGCGAGCGACTTCGACCCGAACAGGCCGGCGAGCGCCGCGAGCAGGATCAGGAACGGGAACATCGAGGTGAGCGTCGAGAGCGCGATGTGGCTCGCGATCGCCCAGCCGTCATGCGCGACGAAGCGCTGCGCGGCGAGGGCGGCGATTTCGAGGAGGCGGCGCAGGCGCGAGGCGGGACGCATGTCGGGACCGGTCTCTACACCGGATCCGCGCGGAGGCTAGAGCCGTTCCCGATCACGTTGCGAGCGGGAACGGCTCTAGCCTCTCGTCCTGACGCGCTCTCTTGCGCCGAACCGGCGTCCCCTTCGGCGGAGAGCGCTCTCGAGCGCGCCCGCCCGTCCCGGCGCGAAAGCGTGGCGCCGGCCACGCGTTCGTGACACACGGTCCGGCCCCTGCCGCGTCCTGTCCCCGATGACCAGCTCCATCCCAGCCCCGGCGAATCCGGCCCTCCGCCTCGTGCCGGGGCTCTTCGTCCTGATCTGGTCGACCGGCTTCATCGTGGCCCGGCTCGTCGCCCCCCACGCCGAGCCGCTGACCTTCCTGATGCTGCGCTACGCGCTGAGCGTCTGCGTGCTCGGCACGCTCGCCTGGGTCGCGGGCGCGCGCTGGCCGGTGGGCTGGCGCGGCTGGCGGGACGCGCTCCTCGCCGGGATCCTGCTCCAGGGGATCTACCTCGACGGGGTGTTCTGGGCGGTGAGCCGCGGCCTGCCGGCGGGCCTCGCCGCGCTCGTGACGAGCCTGCCGCCGCTGTTGACGGCCCTCGTCGCCGGGCCGCTGCTCGGCGAGCGGGTCTCGCCCCGCCGCTGGCTCGGGGTCGGGATCGGCGCCCTCGGCGCCGGGCTGGTCCTGCTGCCGAAGATCGGCGTGGGCGCAGGCGCGGTCCCGCTCGACGCGCTGGCGATCTGCTTCGGGGCGACCCTCGCGCTCACCGGCGGCACCCTCTGGCAGAAGCGCTTCGCGGCCACCGTCGATCTGCGCACCAACGCGGCCGTGCAGTTCCTCGGCGCCGGGCTGATGACGCTGCCGCTGGCTCTCCTGCTGGAGGAGGGGCGCTTCGACGCCAGCCTGCCGGCGCTGGCCGGCCTCGCCTGGGCGGTGCTCGGCCTCTCGGTCGGCGGCGTCCTGCTGCTGCTCGGGCTGATCCAGCGACAGGCGGTCGCGGGCGTCTCCGCCCTGTTCTACCTCGTGCCCGCGGTCTCGGCCGTAATGGCCTACGCCCTGTTCGGCGAGACCCTGGCCCCCGTGCAGGTCGCCGGCATGGCGGTCGCCGTGGTCGGCGTGGCCCTGGCGAGCCGGGGTTGAAGGGGACGCACCCGCATTGCACCATGGTGCAATGCCCCCGGCATTCACTTCCCTTTGCGGGCGGTGCAAATAAAAAAATATCTCCGGATTCGCGGGACGCCCTATAACGGGCTCAACCGCGATCTCGATTCAATTCAGGGTCTCAGCATGTCCGCCTCCCCCGCCTTCCAGACCGAACCGCAGGACGTCGTCGCCCTGTCCGCCGAGGCGGGCGCGGCGGCCAAGAAGCTCGTCGCCGAGGCGACGCGCCGGGTGCGCACCCGCGTGCTGGGCCCCGACGGCAAGATCGACGCCGCCCGCCTCGAGACCGAGCAGCACGCCGCCCACGGGCTGGCCTGGCTCGCCGTCTACGGCGAGGCGGTGCGCGAGCTCGGCACATACGCGGCCAGCCTCCGCGAGGCCGGCCAGCTCGGCGAGACCGAGACGCTCCTCGTGAAGATCGGCGCGGGCGAGTATCTCGACCAGATGTTCGGCGGCATCCCGATGAGCCAGGGCGAGATGGTGCGCCCGACGGGCTCGCTCGGGCTCTCGGCGAAGGAGCTGGCGCAGTTCCGCACCGAGGCCGTCGAGGCCATGATCGCGGACGGCAACACGCCGGAGAACCGCGCCGCGCTGGTGGCCAAGATCCGCGAGGGCGGCGGCTCGGCCACGATCGGCGCGTCCGGCCTCGACGAGGACATGGAGGCGATCCGCTCCGAGATGCGCCGCTTCGGCAAGGCCGAGGTGGTCGATCAGGCCCACGAGTGGCACCTGAAGAACGCCTACATCCCGATGGAGATCGTCCAGAAGATGGCCGAACTCGGCGTCTTCGGGCTGACGATCCCCGAGGAGTACGGCGGCATGGGCATGCCCAAGACCGCGATGTGCGTGGTCTCGGAGGAGCTGTCGCGCGCCTATATCGGCGTCGGCTCGCTCGGCACCCGCTCGGAGATCGCCGCCGAACTCATCCTCGGCGGCGGCACCGAGGAGCAGAAGCAGCGCTTCCTGCCCAAGATCGCCAGCGGCGAGATCCTGCCCACCGCCGTCTTCACCGAGCCGAATACCGGCTCCGACCTCGCTTCGCTGCGCACCAAGGCGGTCAAGGACGGCGACACCTGGAAGATCTCGGGCAACAAGACCTGGATCACGCATCCCGTGCGCGCCGACATCATGACGGTGCTGGTGCGCACCAAGCCGGAGGAGAAGGGCCATCGCGGCCTGTCCATGCTGATCGCCGAGAAGCCGCGGGGCGACGACGCGAATCCCTTCCCGGTGGAGGGCCTGTCGGGCGGCGAGATCGAGGTGCTCGGCTACCGCGGCATGAAGGAGTACGAGCTCGCCTTCGAGAACTTCTCCGTTCCGGGCGACAATCTCCTGGGCGGCGTCGAGGGCAAGGGCTTCGCCCAGCTGATGCAGACCTTCGAGTCGGCCCGCATCCAGACGGCGGCCCGCGCCATCGGCGTGGCCCAGTCGGCCCTCGACATCGGCCTGCGCTACGCTGAGGAGCGGGTGCAGTTCGGCAAGGCGCTGATCAATTTCCCGCGCGTGGCCGACAAGCTCGCCATGATGGCGGTGGAGATCAACATCGCGCGCCAGCTCACCTACTTCTCGGCCCGCGAGAAGGACGAGGGCAAGCGCTGCGACCTGGAGGCGGGCATGGCGAAGCTGCTGGGCGCCCGCGTCGCCTGGGCGGCCGCCGACAACGCCCTGCAGATCCACGGCGGCAACGGCTTCGCGCTGGAGTACCAGATCAGCCGCGTGCTCTGCGACGCCCGCATCCTCTCGATCTTCGAGGGCGCGGCCGAGATCCAGGCCCAGGTCATCGCCCGCCGCCTGCTCGAAGCCGCCTGATACGGCCTCGGGTCGATGGGTTCGGCCGCGTGCGGCGAACCGCGCCCTGCCCCCTCTCCCAGAGGGAGAGGGTTGGGGTGAGGGGTATGAC
>NZ_LSIX01001075.1:0-4035 GCF_001556475.1 Methylobacterium sp. CCH5-D2
GTTCCGTGCTGACGCTGGGCGCGGCGCTCATCCTCTGGGCCGGCTTCGATCCGGACGACGGCGGCCTGCAATGGCGGATGTCGCTCCCATGGATCCCGTCGCTCGGGGCGCGCTACGACGTCGGCGTCGGCGGCCTCTCCCTGGCGCTGATCCTGCTCACGGCCCTCCTGCTCACGGTGGTGATGGTCTACGTGCTGGGCGAGCACGACCGGGCGCACGCCCACGCCTTCCTCTTCCTCCTGCTCGCGACCGGGCTGATCGGGCTGTTCGCGGCGCAGGACCTGCTGCTGTTCTACCTGTTCTTCGAGGTCGGCCTGGTGCCGATGTACTTCATCGTCGGCATCTGGGGCGGGGAGCGGCGGCGGTACGCGGCGCTCAAGTTCTTCCTCTACACCCGCGCCGGCAGCCTCGCCATGCTGCTCGGCTTCCTCGCCCTCTACCTCGCCATGGAGCCCCACACCTTCTCGCTGCCGGCCATCGTCCAGGCGCGGCCGCTGGACCGGACCCCGCTCGCGGGCGGCCTCGTCTTCCTGGCCCTCCTCCTCGGGTTCGGGGTGAAGCTCCCGGTGGTGCCGCTGCACAACTGGTTGCCCGACGCGCATGTCGAGGCGCCGACCGAGGGCAGCGTCGTGCTGGCCGGTCTCCAGCTCAAGATGGGCGGCTACGGCATGCTCGCCGTGCTGCTGCCGACCCTGCCGGACACGGTCGCACGGTTCGGCTGGCTCCTGGTTGCCCTGGCCCTGGCATCGCTCCTCTACGGGGCCCTGGCGGCGCTGGCGCAGTCCGACATGAAGCGGCTCGTCGCCTACACCTCCGTCAACCACATGGGCTTCGTCACGCTCGGCGTCGCGGTGGCGGCGCTGGCCGGCAACGAGGGCGTGCGCCGGCTGGCGCTGAACGGCGCCGCCGTGCAGATGGTCAGCCACGGCTTCCTGACCGGCGGCATGTTCCTGCTGGTGGGCATGCTCCAGCACCGCGCCGGCACGCGGGAACTCGCCCGCTTCGGCGGCCTGATCGGCGCGATGCCGGCCTTCAGCGGGCTGTTCGGCCTGCTCGCCTTCGGCTCGCTCGGACTCCCGGGCCTGTCCGGCTTCATCGCGGAGTTCCAGGCCATCGGCGCCGCCCTGCAGCTCTCCGCCTGGGTCGCCGCGCTCGCGGTCCTCGCGCTCGTCGTGACGACCGCGGTCTACCTCCGGCTGTTGACGGGCCTGCTGATGGGTCGGGCGCCGCCCGACATGCCGGCGCTGCCGCCCCTCACGGCGGCCGAGGCGGGCGCGGCGGGGGCGCTCGCGGCACTGGCGGTCGGCATCGGCGTCCTGCCGGCCGTCCTCGTCGCGCTGCTCGACGGCACGACCGCAGCCCTGGCGCACCTTCCATGACCGGCGGGCAGGCGATGGGCGGCTGCATGGATCTCGGCGCCGTCGCGCCCGAGATGGTCCTGGCGGGGAGCGCCCTCGCGCTGGTCCCGGTTGCCGGCTGGGTCCGGGGCCGGTGGCGCCGCCTGCCCGCCGCCGTCGCGCTCCTCGCCCTGCTCGTCGCGATGGGCCTGACCGCGCCGATGCTGACGGCCCCGCCGCGCGAGGCCTTCTGCGGCACCTACGCCGTCGACCCGTTCCGGGGCTTCTACCAGTTGGTCATCGAGGCCGGCGCCCTGGTGAGCCTGCTCGCGCTCGGGTCCCACTTCCGCGGGAGCGAGCAGGAACCGCACCACCCGGTCGCGCTGCTCATGGCGACCGTGGGCGGCATGGGGCTCACGGCGGCCACGGATCTCGGCCTCATCATCCTGTTCCTGCAGATGGTGAGCTTCCCGTCCTACCTGCTCGTCCTGCTCGTGCGGAGCGACGGACCGGCCCAGGAGGCGACGCTCAAGTACTTCCTCTACGGCGCCGCCGCGCTGGCGGTGATGGCCTACGGCCTCACCTTCCTGTTCGGCCTCACCGGCAGCCTGAACCTGCGGGCCATCGGGGCGGGGCTGGCCGGCGCCGACCGGGCCTGGGTGGCGCTGGCCTTCGGCCTGGTCCTCGTCGGCTACGGCTTCGAGATGACGCTGGTGCCGTTCCACGTCTGGGCCCCGGACGTGTTCCAGGGCGGGACGGCCCCCGCCTCGGGCTTCGTCTCCGTCGTGCCGAAGGTGGCCGCCTTCGCCGGCCTCCTCCGCTTCCTGCTGGCGGCGATGCCGGACGGCCTCGCCGCCTGGCCGACCGTGCTCGCGCTCCTGGCCGCCGCGACGATGACCTTCGGCAACTTGGTGGCCCTCCGCCAGGCGAGCCTGAAGCGCCTGCTGGCCTATTCGAGCATCGCCCAGGCCGGCTACGTGCTGATGGGGGTTGCGGCGGCCGGGCAGGCCCCCGAGGCCCTGCCGGCCATAGGCTATTACCTCGCGGCCTATCTCCTGATGAACCTCTCGGCGTTCGCGGTGGTCGCGCAGGTCGAGCGCATGACCGGGAGCGACGCCCTCGCCGCGATCCGCGGCCTCGGACGGCGGGCGCCGGGGCCGGCGGCGGCGCTGGCGCTTGCCCTCCTGTCGCTCGCGGGCGTCCCGCCGTTGGCGGGCTTCGCCGGCAAGGTCTTCCTGCTCGTGGCCGCCATCGAGGGCGGCTTCGCGTGGCTGGCCGTGGTGGCCGCCGCCAACATGGCGGTGGCGCTGTTCTACTACGCGGCCATCATCGCGGAGACGTACTTCAGGGATCCGGACCGTGCCGAGGGGCCGGCATCCGGCGCCGGCTACGCATGGGCACTCGGCTTGTGCACGGCAGGGACGCTGGGCCTCGGCATCGCGCCGGGCCTCGGGCGCGGGCTGGCACAGCTCGGCGCGACGCTGCTGCGGTAGGAGCGGCCGCGCCGGGTGCGTGCCGGAAGGTGAGGGTGGTGCCCGGCCATGCGGGATGGCGTCGTCGCGCGGGGCCGGACGCCTGCTCGCGAGGCTCCGGCGCTCGCCGGCTTCGCTCAGGCCGCCCGAACGGTCCGGTCGCGCGCCGACCTCTCCGTCGCGCGATCCCCAGGCCCGGCCGGCCCGAGGGCCTTGGTGACCTCCTCGAAGCGCGCGCTCGCGTCGGACCAGTCCTGGGCGAAGTCGAACAGCTCGCGCATGGCCGGGGCGATCTCCTTGTAGGCGGCCAGGGCTGCGACGAGCGCGCCGAGCGAGAGCTGACCCTGCACGACGAGGTAGCCGCCGATCGAGAAGAAGAAGAACGGGGTGAGGTTCGAGGTGTAGTTGTAGAGGCCCTTGAGGCGGCCCTTCAGGTCGTTGATCTCGATGCGCACCCCCTCAAGCTTCCGGGCCTGAAGCATCTGCCGGCTCAGGTCGGAGGGCTCGCACGCCGCGCGGCCGGCTTGTCGCGCGTCCGCGGGAGCGGTGAGGAGCGCCCCCAGCTCCCGCGTGGCATGGACCCTTTGGCGGACCTTCGCGTTCAACCGCCCCTGCAACCGCGGCAGGATAGACAGCTGGACCGGCAGCATGATCAGGGCCGCCAGCGCCAGGGCGGCGTTCTGCAGGAGGAGGAAGACGATGCTGGTCACGAGCGTGCCGCCTTGGACGAGTGGCACGACCACCAGGCTGCCGCCGAAATAGCCGATGGGCTCGACCTCCTGGACCGCGACGGCGGCCAGCGTGGCCCGCCGTTCGGGGGAGCGCTCGCCGCGCGCGCGGCGGACGATGGCGAGGCGGAGGCGGCGCACGAGGCGCTCGTTCACGCGCCCCCGGACCCGATTGACCGCGTACTTGGCGAGGCCGCTGAGCGTGAGCACGGCCAGGTAGCTGGCACACAGCGCGAACAGCAGCTCGACGCGACCCAGCTGGACGCCGAGGAAGGCCATCTTCGGGTGACCGTCGCCCGTATCGTCGGCGAGGGCGTGGTTGATGATGTGCTTGGGGATCTCAAGGAGCAGCCAGGCCGCCGGCAGCGTCAGGACGGAGAGGAGCACGAGACGGAACTGCAGCCGCGAGGTCGCACGCACGACGTAGGATTCCAGCCGCGCCGCCACTGCCGGGCGGGCGCCTGGCCGTCCCGCCGCGTCCAGGGACGCGGCGGGCGG
>NZ_LSIX01001076.1:0-656 GCF_001556475.1 Methylobacterium sp. CCH5-D2
GGTCCCGGATTCCAAAGGTCGAGACCTTTGGCGGGTGCAGGGCAGAGCCCTGCTGTCGATCCCTGGCCCCCGCCCAAGGGCCTGAAGGCCCTTGGGGATCCCGATACCCTCAGCCCGCGCGGCGGCGCGCCGCCACCACCCGGCTCAGCACGTGCGAGAGCTGCTCGACCGAGTAGGGCTTGTGCAGCAGCTCGAAGCCGTGCGTGCCCTCCTGGGCCAGCACGTGGCTGTAGCCGGAGGTCAGCACCACCGGCACCGCCGGCCAGCGCCGCCGGATCTCGCCCGCGAGATCGACCCCGTCTCGGCCCGGCATCACCACGTCGGAGAAGACCACGTCGAAGCGGCCGGAGGCCCGCTCCAGCTCGGCCACCGCCGCGTCGGCGTCGCGGACCCAGACCGTGCCGTAGCCGAGTTCGGCCAGCGTCTGCGTGGCGAAGCTGCCGACCTCGGCGTTGTCCTCCACCACCAGCACGCAGGTGCCGTGGCCGCGGCTCGGCCCAGGCTCCTGCGCGCCCGTCCGGGGCGCCGAGGCGGGTGCCTCGGCCCGCGGCAGGTAGAGCGTGAAGGTGGTGCCGCGCCCGAGCGCGCTGTCGACCGTGACCTCGCCGCCGGACTGCTTGGCGAAGCCGAAGACCTGGGAGAGGCCGAGCCCCGTG
>NZ_LSIX01001077.1:0-8283 GCF_001556475.1 Methylobacterium sp. CCH5-D2
CTCACGATGTCTGTCTTCCATCTCCGCTGCTCGCGTGCGGCGGCGTTTCCACGCGCTGCCTGGCTGCTCGCGGCCGCCCCGCTCGCGCTCGGTCCCGGTCTCGGCAGCGAGGCCCGTGCCGAGGGCGACAGCGTGACTCTCGAAGAACTCTCCGTCGTCGGCGAGGCCGGACCGGCGGCAGCGGTCTCGGCCCGCTTCGGCGTGGCCTCCCCGCAGGGCTCGGCGCCCGCCGTGATCGAGAACCCGGTCGGGCAGGTCGTGACCGCGATCGACCGCCGCAACACGATCGCGAACCGCCCCGCCACCAGCATCGGCTCCGTTCTCGTCAACAGCCCCGGCGTCACCGTGCGGCAGGGCAATGGTGGGCGCGACGTGATCGTGTCGATCCGCGGCAACAACGCCCGCTCGACCGGCGTCGTGAAGAACACGGTCGTGCTGGAGGACGGCTTCGTCCTGACCCAGCCCGACGGTGCCGCCCGGTTCGACCTGACGGATCCGCGCGCCTATAGCCGCATCGACGTGTTCAGGGGACCGCAATCGGCGCTGTTCGGCAACTACGCCACGGGCGGCGCCATCGCGTTCCGCACCCGCACCGGCCGCGAGATCGGCGGCTACGAGGTCGGCACGGATGCGGGCTCGTTCGGGTACCTGTCGAACTATTTCACGGTCGGCGGCGCGAGCGGCCCGGTCGAGATCAGCCTGTTCGCCAGCGACGTGCGGGCCAACGGCTACCAGGAGCACGCGAGCTACGACACCCAGACGGTCAACCTCCTGGCGAGCTACACGCCGACGCCGGACAACCGCTTCACCCTCAAGGTGATCAACAACACGCTGCAGGCCGACCTCGCGGCGCGCTCGTCGCTCGAGCAGTTCCGGATCAACCCCTACCAGCGCGGCTGCGCGACCGCGGCCTCCGCGGCGCCCGGCTGTACCACCTTCAACCTCTTCGCGAACGGCGCCTTCGGGCCGACCGTGCCGGTGACGGCGGCGGAGGGCGCCTTCGGGCGCAACGACCGGCGCACGATCGTGGCGGCGCGCTGGGAGCACGATCTCGACGCCGACACGACCTGGCGCACCCAGCTTGGCTTCGATGAGCGCAACTTCGACCAACCCTTCTACGTGACCGCCTCGCGCGGCTCGTACCCGTCCTGGAACCTGCTCAGCGACATCACCCGGCGGGGCGAGCTGTTCGGCCTGCCCGCCATCGGCTACGCGGCGCTCAACGTCAGCACGATCGACAATCACATCGCGACCTACAACCGAGCGCCCTACGGCGGCCCGCGCCTCGGCGCGCTCATCGGCGACCAGGAGGCCGTGCAGTCGAACCTCGGCGGACGGGCCCGGGTCGAGCTCGCGCTCACGGAGCGGTGGACCGGCGTGCTCGGCATCTCGGCGGAGAACACCTGGATCGCCGGCCGCAACCTCGCCTACAGCTACGCGGCGACCGGCGCGACCCGCACGGTCGCGGACGCGGACCGAAGCTTCCTCAACGTCGCGCCCGAACTCGCGCTCGCCTACCGGCCGGATGCGGAATGGGCGTTCCGGGGTCGGGTGGCCACGGGCTACACCACGCCCGCCGCCAGCAACCTCTTCGTCACCCCGGCTGGCCTGCCCGGCAACAACACGCAGTTGCGCACCCAGGAGAATCTCGGCCTCGACCTCGGCCTCGACTGGACCCCGACCGAGACCCTGCGGCTCAGCCTGACCGGCTTCTACGAGTTCTTCCGCAACGAGCTGGTCTCGCAATCGCCGGGCGCGGGGCTCCTCAGCTACACCTTCAACGCGCCCGCCTCCGAGCATCGCGGCGTGGAACTCGGGATGGACTGGGCCTTCACGCCGGGCTGGACGGCGACCCTCGCCTACGGCTTCAACGACCAGTACTACACCGACTACGTCGAGCAACTCAGCGCCGGCGGCCTGACCCGGCGGTTCGACCGGGCCGGGAACCGCATCCCGGGCGTGCCGGCCAACCAGCTCCTGGCCCGGGTCGGCTACGACGTGCCCGCCGGGCCGCTCGCGGGTCTCGGCGCCTTCGTCGAGACCGTCGTGCAGGACGATTTCTACCTCGACAACGCCAACCTGCTGCGGGCGCCGGGCTACGCCATCGTCAACGCGAACCTGCACTACGCCGCCGATCTCAGCGGCGGCTACGCCCGGCGGATCAACCTCTACCTCGAGGTCCGCAACCTCTTCGACGCGCGCTACGTCGCCTCCGCCCAGCCGCTCGCGAACACGATCAGCGCGGCGACGGGCCTCCAGAACGGTCCGGCCGCGCTCGCGACGACCACCGGCTCGATCTTCGCGGGCGCGCCGCGCAACGTGGTGGGCGGGCTGCGGCTCAGCTTCTGAGCCGCGGCGCCGGACGGGGTCTCAGGTCCGGCGGCCGTGGTAGCGCTGGGTCCACATGAACAGGAAGTACACCGCCAGCGCGATGGCGTTGACGGTCAGGCCCCAGCCGTAGGCCTGCACGCCGTGGGCGCCGACCGGGTGGCCCAGCTCGCCGAGGCCGACGAGCGCGCCGAGAATGCCGAGGCCGGCAAACAGAAGGGCGAAGATCAGCACGGCCACCTCCATCGCGAACGACGCTGCAGGTCAACGCCGACGGGACCCGGAGGATGCGTCCGCCGGGGCGATTCGCGCGGCGTCCCGTGCGGGAGCTTACCACTCGAAGAAGGAATCGAGGCCCGGCATCATGCAGAGCATCGTGCCCGCGGCCCCCAGCACGCCGGCCACCATGACGACCACTTCCATCGCGCGAGCCTCCCGATTGCATTGCGCACGATCAACTCGGAAGGCACCCGGCCGGTTCAAATTCGATCGCGCGCTCACCAGCGCAGGAAGCGGTCGGCGGCCGGCAGCGCCGCGAGGGTGAGGACGATGGCGCCGACGGCGCCGGCGAGCATGATGACGAGAGCCAGTGACACGTTCGCGCCCCTTTCGATGACGCTCCGACACGCCTGAGGCCGCATGTCATCGAGTCAATGAGCCGAGGATGTGAACGGTGCCGTGCGGCAGAATGGCCGGGGCTCGCCGGGGACGAGCGGGGCCGCATTTGACATTCCGGGGCCGATCATCGACACGGCCGGCCGCGACACGGCGACGGTCCGGGGCCGCAGACGGCCGCCCCGGATGAGACAGCGCACGATGACGGACCACGCATGACCAGCCTGTCCGCAGGCCGCGCGGGGGCCGCGGAACCCGACCTGATCGACCGGCTGCCGGGGCTCGCCGCGGCGACCCATGCGCGGGCGTGCCTCGCCCTGCTCGTCCTCGCGCTGGTCCTGTTCCTGCCCGGGCAGATCGGCCTGCAGCCGATGGACCGGGACGAGCCGCGCTTCGCCCAGGCCTCCAAGCAGATGCTGGAGACGGGCGACCTCGTCGATATCCGCTTCCAGGCGGAGGCGCGCCACAAGAAGCCGGTCGGCATCTACTGGTTGCAGGCCGCGAGCGTGGCGGCGGGCGAGGCGCTCGGCGTGCCGGGCGCCCGCACCGAGATCGCCCTCTACCGCATCCCCTCGCTCGTCGGCGCCTGCGCGGCCGTGCTCCTCGCCTACTGGGCGGCGCTCGCCTTCCTCGCCCGGCCGGACGCGCTCCTCGCCGCCGCCCTGTTCGGGGCCTGCCTGATGCTCTCGGCCGAGGCCCGCCTCGCCAAGACCGACGCGCTTCTGACCGCCTGTACGGTCGCGAGCTTCGGTGCGCTCGCCCGCGCCTGGCTCTCGCGCGGCAGCGTCGTACCGCTGCCGCGCTCCGCGCTCCTCGCCTTCTGGGGCGGGCTGGCGCTCGGCATCCTGGTGAAGGGGCCGATGGTGCCGCTCTTCGTCGGCCTGCCGGCGCTGATCCTCTCGGGGCTCGAGCGCGACGCCTACTGGCTCAGGCGCCTGCGTCCCGGGCTCGGCCTCGCCCTGGTGGCGCTCGCGGTCGCGCCCTGGTTCCTGGCCATCGCCTGGAAGAGCGGCGGTGCCTTCTTCACGGAGGCGGTCGGCCAGGACATGTTGGCCAAGGTCGGCGGCGCCAAGGAGAAGCACTGGGGACCGCCCGGCACCTACGCGCTCGCCTTCTTCGGCACCTTCTGGCCCGGCGCAGCCTTCGCGGCCCTGGCGATCCCGTTCGCGTGGCGCACGCGGGGCGAGGACGCCGTGGCGCTCCTCGTCGCGGCGATCCTGCCCGCATGGGCCATCTTCGAGTGCGTGCCCACCAAGCTGCCGCACTACGTGCTTCCCCTGATGCCGATGGTGGCGATCCTCACGGTCCTGGCGCTCCGGCGCGGCGCCCTCGATCCGCGCAGGCCCGGCGCGTCGGCCGTCGGCTTCCTGGCGGTGGCGATCCCGGTGGGCCTCGCGGTCGGATTGCCGCTCGCGGGCTGGCAGCTCGACCGGCAGGTCCCCTGGGCGGCGCTGCCCCTGCTCGCGGGTGCGGTCGGCCTCGCGCTCGCCGCCTGGTTCGCCTTCCGGGCGCACCGCTCCGAGCGGGCACTCGTCCTCGGCGTGCTGGCGAGCCTTCTGGTCTCGCCCGCGCTGTTCGGCCTCGGCCAGCGCGAGATCCCGGCCCTGAAGGTCTCGCCGCGGCTGGCCGCCATCCGGGACGCGCTGCCCTGCGCGAGCCCGCGCGTGGCGAGCCTCGGCTATCGCGAGCCGAGCCTCGTCTTCCTCGTCGGCACCGACCTCGCCACGCCGCCGACCGGGCGGGAGGCCTCCGACTTCCTGCATGCGGGCGGCTGCCGCCTCGTCTTCGTCGAGGCGCGGCAGGCGGCCGAGTTCGCGGCCGCCGAGGCCGGAAGGACCGGCGCCCGGCAGGTCGGCGCGGTGTCGGGCTTCAACATCAACGGGGGCCGCCGCGTCGGCCTCGCGGCCTACGCGGTGGTCCCGTGAGCGCGTATCGTCTGAGCGTCGTCGTGCCGGTGAAGAACGAGGCCGGCAACATCGAGAGCCTCGTGGCCGAGCTCGAGCGCGCCTGCGCCCCGCTCGGGGCCTTCGAGGTGATCTACGTCGATGACGGCTCGACCGACGCCACGGGCTCGGTGCTCGAGAGCGTCCGCCGGGGCCGGCCGTGGCTGCGCGTGCTGCGCCATGCCCGGAGCGGCGGCCAGTCGGCGGCGGTCCGCAGCGGCGTCGCGGCGGCGCGCGCCGGGATCGTGGCGACGCTCGACGGCGACGGCCAGAACGATCCGGCCTTCATCCCGGCCCTCGTCGCCGCGCTGGAGGAGGCCGGCCCCGGAGCCGGCCTCGCGCAGGGCCAGCGCCAGGGCCGCAAGGACGGGGCCTTCAAGATGCTGCAGTCGCGCATCGCCAACGGGGTGCGCGGACGCATCCTGAAGGATTCGACCCGCGATACCGGCTGCGGCCTCAAGGTGTTCCGCCGCGCGGTCTACCTGCGGCTGCCCTATTTCGACGCCCTGCACCGCTTCATGCCGGCCCTCGTCGCGCGCGAGGGCTACGCGGTGGTCCACCGCGACGTGGTGGACCGTCCGCGCTTCTCGGGGCACTCCAATTACGGGCTGTTCGACCGGCTCTGGGTCGGGATCCTGGATCTGGCCGGCGTCTGGTGGCTGATCCGGCGCAAGCGCCCGACGCCCGACGTGTCGGAGGTGGAACCGTGCTGATCCAGCTCGCCGAGGACCTGCCGGCCTATTTCTACGACGTCTTCGTCACCCGCTTCGACTTCTGGCTGGTCTTCGGCATCGGCGCCCAGCTCGTCTTCGGCTCGCGCTTCATCCTGCAATGGATCGCGAGCGAGCGGGCCGGGCGCAGCGTGATGCCGCTCTCGTTCTGGTTCCTGTCGATCCTCGGCGGGCTGATGACGCTGGTGTACGGCTTCGTCAGACGGGAGCCGGTGATCATCATCGGGCAGGGCCTCTCGACGGTGATCTACCTGCGCAACCTCGCGCTGATCTTCCGCGAGCGCCGCCGCAGGCGGGGGGCCGCGTGAGCCGCGCGCCGCTGCCCGCCTTCCACGACGACCTCGACGGCTGCTTCGCGCAAGCGTGGCGGCTCCTCGCCGAGGGCGTGGAGCGGGGGCGCAGCGGCTTCCACCTGCCCGCGCTCGCCACCCTCGGGGCGGCGGGCGCACCGCGCGTGCGGACCGTGGTCCTGCGCGCGGTCGATCCCGGCGCGGGCACGCTGCGCTTCCACTGCGACCGCCGCTCCGACAAGGCGGCGGAGATCGCCCGGAACGGCGCCTGCGCGCTCATGGCCTACGACGGCGCCACGACGGTGCAGATCCGTGCCGAGGGACTGGGCACGCTCCACACGGACGACGCGCTCGCCGACGCGGCCTGGGCCGGTGCCCAGCCGATGAGCCGGGTCTGCTACGGCACGGCGCCCGGGCCCGGCACGGCGATCTCCGCGGGCGGCGCCTACGCGCTTCCCGACGCGGACGAGGCCCCGGCCCTCGGCCGCCCGCACTTCGCCGCCGTGGTGGTGCGGGTGGCTGCCCTCGACTTCCTCTACCTCGACCGCCGCGGCCACCGCCGCGCCCGCTGGGACCGGGCGGGCGCCGAACCGTGGACGGGCCGCTGGCTGGTGCCGTGAGGCGCACGGGCCCCGTCCTTCCCCGCACCGGGGGAGGCCATCGGAGCGCAAGGACAGGCGTGACAGCATGAGAGCCCCGATCCGTCTCGCGGTCGGCCTGCTGGTGCAGGCTCTGCTCCTCGTCGCGCCCACGCGGGCCGCCGACGCGCCGCCCGGCCCGGTGCTCCAGACGATCGACTACGCCAACACCCGCTACGCGCCGCTCGACCGGATCGACGCGGCGAACGTGAAGGACCTGCGCGTCGCCTGGACCTTCTCCACCGGCGTGCTGCGCGGGCACGAGGGCGCGCCGCTCGTGGTCGGGCACGTGATGTACGTGCACACGCCCTTTCCCAACACCGTCACCGCGCTCGACCTCGACCGGGAAGGCCGGATCCTCTGGCGCTACGCGCCCCGGCAGGACGCGACCGTGATCCCGGTGATGTGCTGCGACACGGTCAACCGCGGGCTCGCCTACGCCAACGGCCGGCTCTTCCTGCATCAGGCGGACACCACCGTGGTCGCGCTCGACCCTGAGACGGGGCGCGCGCTCTGGTCGGCGAAGAACGGCGACCCGGGCCGCGGCGAGACCAACACCGCGACCGTGCTGCCGGTGAAGGACAAGCTGATCGTCGGCATCGCGGGCGGCGAGTACGGCGCGCGCTGCCACCTCACCGCCTACGACCAGGCCACGGGGCGGCGGCTGTGGCGGGCCTACTCCATGGGCCCCGACCCCGACATCCTGGTCGATCCCGAGCGGACGACGGAGCTCGGCCGGCCGGTCGGGCGCGATTCCTCGCTGCGCTCCTGGGAGGGCGACCAGTGGCGCATCGGCGGCGGCTGCACCTGGGGCTGGTTCTCCTACGATCCGGCGCTGAACCTCGTCTATTACGGCACCGGCAACCCCTCGACCTGGAACCCTGCCCAGCGCCCCGGCGACAACAAGTGGGCGATGTCGATCTTCGCCCGCGACGCCGACACCGGCGTGGCGGCCTGGGTCTACCAGATGACGCCCCACGACCAGTGGGACTACGACGGCGTCAACGAGATGATCCTCACCGACCAGACCGTCGCGGGCCGGCCGCGCCGGCTCCTCACCCATTTCGACCGCAACGGATTCGGCTACAGCCTCGACCGGGCGACGGGGGAGTTGCTGGTGGCGGAGAAGTTCGATCCGAGCGTCAACTGGGCGAGCCGCATCGAGCAGGATCCGGCGAGCCCCGCCTACGGACGTCCCGTGGTCGAGCCGCGCTACGCGCCGGAGGCCGCCGGCGAGGACGAGACCACGACGGGCATCTGCCCCGGCGCGCTCGGCGCCAAGAACCAGCAGCCGGCCGCCTACTCGCCCGCGACCCGGCTGTTCTACGTGCCGACGAACCACATGTGCATGGACTACGAGCCGTTCCGCGTGCGCTACACGGCCGGCCAGCCCTATGTCGGCGCGACGCTGGCGCTGCACCCGCCCGCGGGCGCCGAGCACACCGGCACCTTCATCGCCTGGGACGGCGCGGCGGGTCGGATCCGCTGGTCGATCCCGGAGCCCTTCTCGGTCTGGTCGGGGGCGCTCGCCACCGCCGGCGGCGTGGTCTTCTACGGCACGCTGGAGGGCTACCTGAAGGCGGTCGATGCCCGCGACGGGCGCGCCCTCTACCGCTTCAAGACGCCGTCGGGGATCGTCGGCAACGTCACCACCTACATGCACCGCGGCCGGCAATACGTGGCGGTGCTGTCGGGCGTCGGCGGCTGGGCCGGGATCGGCCTCGCGGCGGGGCTGACC
>NZ_LSIX01001078.1:0-1674 GCF_001556475.1 Methylobacterium sp. CCH5-D2
ACACCTCGCCGGCCTCCACGGGCATCGCGGTCACCGTCGACTCGGCCGCGCCGGCCGCCCCGGTGATCACGACCGCGCCGGACAGCACCAGCGACCCCACGCCGACCATCACCGGCACGGCCGAGGCCGGCGCCACGGTGACGGTCCTGAACGGCACCGCAGTTCTAGGCACGGCAGTGGCCGACACCGGCGGCGCCTTCAGTTTCACGCCCACCGCCCCGCTGGCGGACGGGACGCTCACGCTGACGGCGACGGCGCGCGACGTGGCCGGCAATGTCGGCCCGGCCTCGGCCGCGGTCGCGCTAACCATCGACACGGCCGCGCCCGGCGCCCCGACGCTGAACGCGCTGCCGGCCACGACCGCGGACAACACGCCCGAGATCAGCGGCACGGCGGAGGCCGGCGCCACCGTTACCATCGCCAACGGCACCACCGTGCTCGGCACCGCGGTCGCCGGCGCCAACGGCGCCTTCACCTTCACGCCCGAGGTCCCGCTGCCCTCCGGTCCCTACACCCTGACGGCGACCGCCACGGACGCCGCCGGCAATACCGGCCCGGCCTCGAACGCGGTCGTGACCGCGATCACGGCGCCGGTCGTGCCCGACACCACGCCGCCGGCGCCGCCGGTGCTGGACGCCTTCCCGACGCCCACCAACGACACCATGCCGACCATCACCGGCTCGGCCGAAGTCGGCGCCGTCGTGACAATCACGAACGGCCCCGTCGTCCTGGGCTCGGCCATCGCGGGCGCGGACGGCAGCTTCAGCTTCACCCCCACGACGCCGCTGACAGACGGCGCCACCACCCTCACCGCCGTCGCGCGCGACCTGGCCGGGAATCCGTCCGGCGCCGCCACGGTGACGGTCACCATCGACACCGCCCCGCCCGCCGCGCCCACCTTCACGACGCCCGCGGCCAGCACCGACGCCACCCCCGCCATCACCGGCACGGCCGAGGCCGGTGCCGCCGTCACCATCGCCAACAACGGCACCACCCTCGGTACCGCGGTCGCCGGCACCAACGGCACCTTCACCTTCACCCCGGCCGCCCCGCTGGCAGAAGGCCTCAACAATCTCACGGCGACCGCCACCGACGTCGCCGGCAACACCTCCGCCCCCGTCACGGCCACGCTGACCGTCGACACGACCGGCCCGGACGCCCCGGTGCTCAACCCCTTCCCGGCGCTGACCCCCGACAACACGCCCGCCATCACCGGCACGGCGGAGGCCGGCACCACCGTCACCATTGCCAACGGCACCACCGTGCTCGGCACCGCGGTCGCCGACACCAACGGCGCCTTCAGCTTCACGCCAACGACCGCGCTGGCGGACGGCACCCTGACGCTGACTGCGACCGCCGCGGACGCGCTCGGCAACGTCTCGGCCGTGTCCGGTTCGGTCACGCTGACCATCGACGCGACCGCCCCGGCCGCCCCCGTGCTCGACACCTTCCCGACGCCCACCAACGACACCACGCCCGCCATCACCGGCACGGCGGAGGCCGGCACCACTGTGACCATCGCCAACGGCACCACCGTGCTCGGCACGGCGGTGGCCGACGGCAGCGGCAGCTTCAGCTTCACACCGACCACGCCGCTGCCGCAGGGCACCAGCACGCTTACGGCGACCGCCACGGATCTCGCCGGCAACACCTCGCCGGCCTCCACGGGCATCG
>NZ_LSIX01001079.1:0-2663 GCF_001556475.1 Methylobacterium sp. CCH5-D2
AGGGCTCGACCTGAACGCGCGTCGATGGCGTGCTCCGTCCTGTGAGGTCATACCCCTCACCCCAACCCTCTCCCTATGGGAGAGGGGGTGCGGCGCGGTTCACCGCGCGCGGCCGAACCGGTCGACCGGGGGCCGTATGAAACCGCCTCCGGATGGCGGCCCCAGCGCTGCCTCGGGCGCCGCCCCGCGCCCTAGCCCCCGTAGCTCTGCACCAGCGAGCCCGCCACCAGCCCCCAGCCGTCGACCAGCACGAAGAAGATCAGCTTGAACGGCAAGGCGACGCTCGCCGGCGGCACCATCATCATGCCCACCGCCATCAGCACCGAGGCCACCACGAGGTCGATGATCAGGAAGGGGATGAACAGCAGGAAGCCGATCTCGAAGGCCCGGCGCAGCTCCGAGATCATGAAGGCGGGCGTGACGATCTCCAGCCCGACCTGCTCCGGCCCGGCGGGGACCGGCGCCTTGGCGATGTCGAGGAAGAGCTTCAGGTCCTTCTCGCGCACGTTCTTGAGCATGAAGGTCTTGAACGGGGCGGACGCCCGCTCGAAGGCCTGTCCCTGCGTGATCTGGCCGGCGATCAGCGGCTCGATCCCGGCGCGGTAGGCCTCGCGGCCGGTCGGCGCCATCACGAAGGCGGTGAGGAAGAGCGCGAGGCTGATGATCACCGCGGTCGGCGGCGCGGTCTGGGTGCCGAGCGCCGAGCGCAGCAGCGAGAGCACCACCACGATCCGGGTGAAGGCGGTGGCCATCACCAGCACGGAGGGCGCCAGCGCCAGCACCGTGATGAGCGCGACGAGCTGCAGCGCCCGCTCGGTGACGCCGCCGGAGCCGAGATCGACCGTCACGCTCTGCGCCGCGGCGGGCGCGACGCCCAGACCGGCCAGGAGACCGGCCAGGAGAACGGCCAGGAGACCGGCCGGGAGAAGGCCGGCCAGGAGTGGGACGGCGCTCCGGCCGAGGGGCGACACACCTGTCTTCCGGGTCATGCGCGTCCGTCCGCCCCCGGCGGCCGCACGCTCGCGCGCCGCGCCTCGATGTTCTGCCAGACGAGCAGCGCGGGCAGGCCCAGCGCCACGTCCGGCACCCGCTTGGCGAGCGAGAGCGCGATCGCCGTGTGCGCGTCGATGCCGAACAGGGCGCAGACCACCACGAAGCCGCCCTCCTGCACCCCGAGCCCGCTCGGCACCGGGAAGGCCGCCGACTTGATCGCCTGGCTCAGCGCCTCGATCACCACCACCTCGGCGAGGCTCGCCTCGACGCCGATGCAGGCGAGCGCGATCCAGATCTCGGCCGCGCCCAGCGTCCAGGCCGCGAGGTGCAGCGCGACCGCCTCGGCGAGCCGGCCCCGGCGTCCGCCGTGCCAGACCGCGTCGAGGGCGGCCTGCACGGTGCTGCGCCCCTCCCGGCGCGGCTCGGCCTCGCGCACGAAGCGGCGGGAGAGGGCGGCGATCCGCTCCTCGATGACGCGCGCCGCGCCCGTGCGCTGCACGGCGAAGAAGGCGGCGAGCACCAGCGCCGCGACGGAGAGCGCCCTGAGCATCCAGCGGGCGAGGTCGGCGGCCGCCTCCCCCTCCATGCGCGAGAGCAGCGCGGCGCCGATCCCGGCGAAGAGCGCCTGGGTGCCGACCTGGATCAGCATGTCGGCGAGAATCGAGGCGGCGGCGAGCGCGCCCGCCACGCCCCAGAAGGTGAGGAGGCGCCCGCCCAGCACGTCGCCGCCGATCGAGGCCACGGGCAGGAGCACGTTGATGCCCTCGCGCACGTAGCGCAGCACCACGAAGGGGCCGATGCCCGGGGTGCCCAGGCCGTCGAGGATGCGCGCCCAGGCGAGCCCGCACAGGAACACGATGAGCGCCCGCACCAGCACGATGCCGACGAGCCCCAGGACCCCGATGCGCGCGAAGGCGGCCCCGATCGCCGCGAGGTCGTTCGTCGCCACGAGCCAGGCGGCGAGCCCCAGGCCCGCGAGCGTGCCGATGAGCGGCAGGCGGCGCAGCAGGGCCCGGCCGAGCCCCTGTCGGGCGGCGGCGGTCACGGCGCGCTCCGGTGGGGCCGGTCAGGGCGGCCCGTCTGTCTCGGGGAGGCGGTCACGGCGGCGCTCGCTCACGCGGGGGCGCCGCGATCCGTCGCGGACGCGTCCCCCGGAGGCGCGCCTAGCGTCGCATTGGGGCCGAAATCGGGGCCGAAATCGGGGCCGGCCACCGGGAAGGCGCCCGCCTTCCGCGGATCGACCAGAAGCACCCGCCCGGCCGCCACGCTGGCGCCGGTGGCGATGGCCAGCATCCGCTTGGGGCAGGGCCCGAGGCAGCCGCTCTCGACGATCCGGGGCTTGCGCCCCTTCCGGCCCGTCCCCGCCCGCGCCGCGCGGCGGCCCGCCTCGTAACCCGCCTCGTAACCCGCTCTGGCGAGCGCCCGCGCCTGCCGCTTCGTGAGGCCCTGGCGCCGGGCGCATTTGCGGCAGACCAGCACCACCTCGGCGAACTTCGCCTTCGCGGTCCGGACCTTCGCGGCCGAGACTTCGACGGCGGGGACTTCGACGGCAGGAACTTCGACGGCAGGAATTTCGGCGGCGGGGATCTGGCCCGATCGGGTCTCGCTCATCGCGCGGGGGTACAGCGCACCGGCCGCGGAGCGCAACGGCCACGTCGCCGCCCCCGGCC
>NZ_LSIX01000107.1:0-8544 GCF_001556475.1 Methylobacterium sp. CCH5-D2
CGGATCTCGGTCTCGGAGGTCTGCGGCATCGGCTGCGCCTCGCTCGCGAACTACCGCCTGCTGATGCGCCAGACCGGAGATGCGGCCGGCGCCGCCGCCCTCATCGCCGACCCGAAGGCCGACCATCTCGGCTGCGGCGCGATCGCGCCCGAGAGCGTCACCGGCATCAGCGACCATGTCGCCCTCGAGGGCCAGGCCTACGATTGCCTCGGATTGCAGAGCACGGGCGTCTGCCAGTGGGTGACGGCCGGCGCGCTCGGCCCCGCCGCGCCGCGCAAGGGCGAGGCCGCCAAGGCACCGCGGGAGAAGGGACGGCCCTGAGGCCCGGGGCTCCGCCCCGCCCCCCCGTGGGGCCTCGGGCCCCGGGATTCCCGGGTCCTCAGGCGGCGGCGAGCGGCTTCGAGACGTCCTCCAGCGAGCGGCCCTCCGCGGCCGTGCCCCAGACCCCGCCGACCACAGAGGCCACCAGCATCAGGGCGGCGCCCAGCAGGTAGCCGCCGAAGACCGCGTCGCGCGAGCCGGTCTCGACCAGCGTGCCGAACAGGAGCGGCCCCGAAACGCCGCCGATGCCCGTGCCCAGCGCGTAGAAGGCCGCGATCGCGAGCGCGCGGATCTCCAGCGGAAAGGTCTCGGCCACCGTCAGGTAGGCGGAGCTCGCAGCCGCGGAGGCGAAGAAGAACACCACCATCCAGGCCGCAGTCTGGCCGACGGGCCCCAGGAGCTCGATCTTGAAGAGGTAGCCGGCGATCGCCAGCAGCACGGCCGAGATGCCGTACGTGAAAGCGATCATCGGGCGGCGCCCGACCGTGTCGAAGAAGCGCCCGAGCAGGACGGGCCCCAGGAAGGAGCCGAGCGCGAAGGGCAGCAGGTACCAGCCGACATGCCCGCCCGGCACCCCGTAGAAGCGCTCCAGCACCAGCGCGTAGGTGAAGAACAGGGCGTTGTAGAAGAAGGCCTGTCCGATCATCAGGCAGAGGCCCACCAGCGTCTGCTTGCGGCTCGTCACGAACATCGCGTGGGCCACCTCGGAGAGCGGGGTGTGGTGGCGGGTGCGCAGCCGCGTGTGCTTCTTCGGATCGGGCGGCGGCAGGGGGACGCCCGCATCCGTGAAGCGCTTCTCGATGCCGCTGACCACCCGGTCGGCCTCCGCCGCGTAGCCGTGGGTGACGAGCCAGCGCGGGCTCTCGGGGATCCAGCGGCGCAGGAACAGGATCACGAGGCCGATCGCCCCGCCGGTGAAGAAGGCGACGCGCCAGCCCCAGGCCGGGTCGATCACCTCGGGCCTGAGCAGCACGATCGACATGAAGGAGCCCAGCGCCGCGCCGATCCAGAACGAGCCGTTGATGACGAGGTTGGTCCAGCCGCGCGCTTTCGCCGGCACGAGTTCCTGGATGGTCGAGTTGATCGCCGTGTACTCGCCCCCGATCCCCGCGCCCGTGAGGAAGCGGAAGACGCAGAAGCTGTAGATGTCCCAGGACAGGCCGGTCGCCGCCGTGGCGACGAGGTAGAGGGCCAGCGTGATGAAGAACAGCTTCTTGCGCCCGATCCGGTCGGTGAGCCAGCCGAAGCCCACAGCCCCCGTCACGGCGCCGACGAGGTAGGAACTCGCGGCGAGCCCCACGTCGAACTCGCTGAAGGACATCGGCGGGTTGCGCAGCGCGCCGACCAGCGCGCCGGCCAGCGTCACCTCCAGCCCGTCCAGCACCCAGGTGATGCCGAGCGCCACGATGACGAGGACGTGGAAGCGGCCCCAGGGCAGCCGGTCGAGGCGGCCCGCGATGTCGGTGTCGACGACCTCGCCCATCGGCACGCGCTCCGGGGTGGCGCCCCGACCCTCGCCCTTGCCCTCGACCTTGCTCGCCATGCGCCTGTTTACCCTGACTCGCGGGAGATGTTGGGAAGTCTGTGCAGTGTCGGCCCGTTCAGAGGGACCTTCACCGGCGTCGGGCTGAAGTAGGGCGCTCACGCGGATGCGTCCCGATGAAATCCCGACTTTTGAGAGAGCGTGCCCGTCTCGTCCTGCTGGCCGCGCTGGCGGCGGGCGCGACGACGTTTCCGATCCACGCCGCCGACGGCACGCTGGGGCAGGCGCGGCAGCGGGTGGAGATCGGCGCCGAGATCTGGCGCCTGCGCCCGTCCCAGTCGAGCGCGCCCGTGCCGGGCGGCTTGCCCAATGCGGTGACCCGCACGGGTGCGGCGGCCGAGATCCCGCAGGCGCGGCGCACCGTCCGGATGGTCTATCCGGCCCTGGTCGAGGCGCGCTGAGGCGCCCGCGATCCGGGGCTGCACGTCACCGCCGGTCAGGCCTCCGTCAGCCCGAGCCCGCCGAAGACGAGCTGCACGATCGTCGCCTTGGCGGCGTCGTAGTCGGCCTGCTCCAGGCGGTCCTTTCGCTTCATCAGGGCCATCTGGTCCGAGAAGTCGGCGTAGGCCTGGGTCATGGCCCAGATGCAGAAGAACAGGTCCGCCGGGCTGATCGGCCGGACCTTGCCGGCGGCTGCCCATTCCTCGACCATCGCCACCTTGGCGAGCAGCTGCTGCGTCGAGACCCGCTCGATGAAGCTGCCGATATGCGGGGCACCGCTGATGATTTCGGTGGCATAGATCTTCGACAGGGAGGGGTGGTCCCGGGAGAAATCGACCTTGCGGTGGATATAGTCCCTGAGCACCGTGCGCAGGTCGCCCGTGGCGTCGAGCGCGTCGATATCGGCCGCCCACCGGTTCATCGCCCGCTCCAGGAGCGCGCGGTACAGATCCTCCTTGTTGTCGAAATAGTAGTACAGGTGCGGCTTGGACACGCCCGCACCCTCGGCAATCAGCGCCGTGGTCGCGCCGCGCAGCCCGTAATTGCCGAATACGAGCTCGGCCGCGTCGAGGATCTTGTCCTCGACATTCGCGGCCGGGGGCGGGCGCCGCCCGCCGCGCGACGTGCCGCGGATCCGCACCTGCTCGTCCTTCACCGACCTCGAACGCACTGGCCGCTCCGTCGCTTCCCGATCCCCGGACCGCCCGCATCGTCGCACGGCCCGGCCCGGAAAACCCGTCCGAAAGGCCCTTGCACGGACCGATCGTTTAATGGATCTTACCGATCGTTAAAAACCGGCACAACGATTGCGACGCCGTCCACCGGCCAAAGAGCGATCGGACGAGGCCGGACCACTGGGAGGTGGCAGATGTCGATTCACGCAAACGAGCTCGCGCCGCCCGGCGCCGCAGTGCCGGAGGTGTCCGGCGCACACGGGACGCACGACGCGATCATCATGAAACCGAGCTACGACCCGAACCTCGTCAACGAGGATCTGGCGCCGCTCAGGAAGCAGACCTGGGGCACCTACAACATCTTCGCCTTCTGGATGTCGGACGTGCACAGCGTCGGCGGCTACGTCACCGCCGGCAGCCTGTTCTCGCTCGGCCTGGTGAGCTGGCAGGTGCTGATCGCTCTCATCGTCGGCATCGTGATCGTGCAGGTCTTCTGCAACCTCGTGGCCAAGCCCAGCCAGGTCTCGGGCACGCCCTACCCGGTGATCTGCCGCGCCTCCTTCGGGGTGAAGGGCGCCAACATCCCGGCGATCATCCGCGGCCTGATCGCGGTGGCGTGGTACGGTATCCAGACCTATCTCGCCTCGGCCGCCTTCATGGTGGTGGCCCTGCGCTTCTACCCCGAACTCGCTCCCTACGCCGACCTGAAGCAGTACGGTTTCGCCGGCCTGTCGGCGCTCGGCTGGGCCTCGTTCATGTTCCTCTGGGTCGTGCAGGCGCTGGTGTTCTGGCGCGGCATGGACGCGATCCGCGTGTTCATCGACTGGGCGGGACCGGCCGTCTACGTCGTGATGATCGCGCTGGCGGGCTACCTCGTGGCGAAGGCCGGGCTCGGCAATGTCGGCCTGACGCTGGGCGAGGTGAAGTACACGGGCTGGGCGGCGCTGCCGGTGATGCTCAACGCCATCGCGCTGGTGGTGTCCTACTTCTCCGGCCCGATGCTGAACTTCGGCGACTTCTCGCGCTACGGTTCGAGCTTCGCGGCGGTGAAGCGGGGCAACTTCTGGGGCCTGCCGGTCAACTTCCTGGGCTTCTCGCTGCTGACCGTCATCACGGCGTCCGCCACCGTGCCGGTCTTCGGCCACCTGATCACCGATCCGGTCGAGACGGTGAGCCGCATCGACAGCACCTTCGCGGTGGTGCTCGGCGCCTTCACCTTCATGGTGGCGACGATCGGCATCAACATCGTGGCGAACTTCGTCTCGCCGGCCTTCGACTTCTCGAACGTCGCGCCGAAGCGGATCTCGTGGCGGATGGGCGGGATGATCGCGGCGGTCGGCTCGATCTTCATCACGCCGTGGAACCTCTACAACAACCCGGCGGTGATCCACTACACGCTCGATATCCTGGGTGCCTTCATCGGGCCGCTGTTCGGCATCCTGATCGCCGACTTCTACCTCGTGAAGAAGGAGAGGATCGTGCTGGACGACCTCTACACGATGAGCCCGGCCGGCAGCTACTGGTACGAGAACGGCTACAACCGGGCCGCCGTGACGGCGCTGATCCCCTCCGCCCTGGTGCCGGCGCTCTGCGTGCTGGTCCCGAGCCTCGGGGTGCTGGCGAACTTCACGTGGTTCATCGGCTGCGCGCTCGGCTTCGTGATCTACCTCGCCCTGATGCGCCGCCAGCCGGTACTGGCCGCCCAGCCGGCGGAGTAGGCGCGAGACCACGCAGCGCTCTCCGCCCGGGATGGGCGGGGAGCGCTCCGGCCCGAACCGCCGCCCGTTTTGCGGCGCTTCCTAATTCCGGATGATCACGGCGACACCCGTGGATCCCCTCTCCCCGCCGTGCGGGGAGAGGGCTTCATGCCCCCTTGTCGGGGCATGGAGCGAGCCGGCTGGCGGGGGTGAGGGGGCTTCGACGGAGAAGCCTCATCCGGTGATCCCCCCTCACCGCCGCTGCGGCTGCGCCTCCGCTTCCTGTCTGCACAACGAGGTGCAGACAGGCCTCTCCCCGCCGGGCGGGGAGAGGGGGCGCTCAATACGGGAAGGCGTTGCGTTCAAGGCGAAACACTATCCGCCGAGGATCGTGCCCACGCTCAACCCGCCCTCGCGCGCGAACTCGCCCGCCGAGACCTTCCGGCCGCCCTCCGGCTTCACCCGGAACACCTCGATCTGGCCACCCTGCGCGGCGACGCGGAACGAGTCCTCGCCGACTGCCACCACCTCGCCGAGCTTGCCCCGCACGTCGCCGAAGCGGCGGATCGGGTGCAGCTTGGCGTCGAAGACCTGCAGAGTCTTGCCCGCGAGCGTCGTCCAGGCGCCGGGCGCCGGGTTCGAGGCGCGGATGAGCGCGTAGACGTGCTCCGCGTGGCTCGCCCAGCTGATCGCCGACTCGCGCGTGCGGAACCAACCCTCGTAGCTCGCCGCATCCTCGTCCTGGGCGATCTCGACGTGCTCGCCCGCCACCACGAGGTCGGCGGCCTCCAGCATCGCGGCGACGCCCTGGGGGAAGAGCTGCTTGAAGTAGACGTCGCCGAGCGTGTCGTCGGGCCCGATCGCGCAGGTCTTCTGCAGGATCACCGGCCCCTCGTCGAGGCCGTCGGTCGGGCGGAAGATCGTGAGCCCGGTCTCGGTGTCGCCGCGGGCGATCGGCCAGTTGATCGAGGAGGGCCCGCGATACCGCGGCAGCAGCGAGGGATGGTACTGGATCGTGCCGTGCTTCGGGATGTTGACGAAGTCCTGCGGCGCGAACTGCAGCACGTAGGCCATCACGCCGATATCGGCGTCGAGCCCGCGCATCGCCTCCGCCGCCTCGGCGCTCTTCAGGCTTGGGAACTGGAAGACCGGCAGCCCGCGCTCTTCGGCAGCGGTCCGCAGGACGTCGGGCTTCGCACCGGCCTTCTCGGGCGCGCAGAACACGCCCGCCACCGTGTCGCCGCGGTCGAGGAAGGCCTCGAGCACCGCCTTGCCGAAATCCTGCTGACCGATGAAGGCGACACGCATGAACGATCCTTGGGTGATGATCCTCGGGTGCCCCCTCGGCGCGCCGGAGGGGACGGACGGCGAAGCGGGCGCAGGGAACCTGCGCCCGCGTTCGGGGACCGATCGTCGTCGTGGCCGCGGCCTCGGTGAGGACGCCGCGGCGGGTGATCGCTACTCGGCGGCGATCTTCTGCACCGCGCCGACCGCGCCGGAATGCTCGATCTCGGCGATCTCGGCCTCCGAATAGCCGAGCACGGTGCGCAGGATCTCGTCGGTGTGCTCGCCGAGAAGCGGGGAGCGCGTCACTTCGGCGGGGCTCGCCGAGAGCTTGATCGGGTTTCCGACGGTCAGGTACTTGCCGCGGGTCGGGTGATCGACCTCCACGATGGTGCCGGTCTTGTGCAGGGCCTCGTCCTCGGCGATCTCCTTCATCGACAGGATCGGGCCGCAGGGGATGTCGTACTTGTTGAGGATGTCCATCGCCTCGAACTTGTCGTGCTTCATCGTCCAGGCTTCGATGCGCGTGAAGATCTCGTTGAGATGCGGCAGGCGCGCCTTGGGCGTGGCGTAGTCCGGGTCGGTCTTCCAGCCGGGCTCGCCGATGATGTCGCAGATCGGCTCCCAGACCGGGCCCTGCGTGATGAAGTAGATGTAGGCGTTGGGATCGTGCTCCCAGCCCTTGCACTTGAGGATGCGGCCGGGCTGGCCGCCGCCGGAATCGTTGCCCGCGCGCGGCGTCGCGTCGCCGAAGGGCACGCCCTCGCCGAACTGGCTGTACTCCCGGAGGGGGCCGTGGGCGAGGCGCTGCTGGTCGCGCAGCTTCACCCGGCAGAGGTTGAGCACGCTGTCCTGCATGGCGCAATCGACCCGCTGGCCGAGGCCGCTATGGGTGCGGTGGAAGAGCGCCGTGACGATGCCGAGGGCGAGGTGCAGGCCGGTGCCGGAATCGCCGATCTGCGCGCCCGTCACCATCGGGATGCCGTCGCGAAAGCCCGTGGTCGAGGCGGCGCCGCCCGCGCACTGGGCGACGTTCTCGTAGACCTTGCAATCTTCGTAGCGCCCGGGGCCGAAGCCCTTCACGGAGGCCAGGATCATGCGCGGGTTGGCCTCGTGGATCTTCTCCCAGGTCAGGCCCATGCGGGCGAGAGCGCCGGGGGCGAAGTTCTCGACGAGGACGTCGCATTCCTTGATGAGGCGCCAGAGCACCTCCTTGCCCTTGGGGTTCTTGGAATCGAGCGTGATCGAGCGCTTGTTGTGGTTCAGCATCGTGAAATAGAGGCTGTCCACGTCCGGGATGTCTTGGAGCTGCCCGCGCGTCGCGTCGCCCACGCCCGGGCGCTCGACCTTGATCACGTCGGCGCCGAACCATGCCAGGAGCTGCGTACAGGTGGGGCCGGACTGGACGTGCGTGAAATCCAGAACCTTGATGCCGTCCAGAGCCTTGCTCATCGTCTCTTCCCCATGCGCGGCGCCGCTGTCCGATTCGCCGCCCGAAGCCGGTCCCAGGCTGTCCAGGGTTCGGCGGGCGACAGGCGCTCGATTTTGTCAGCCCACGTTGGAATACCAGATTCCAGATGTCAAACCACCCGCCCGCCGCCTCGGTGGACGGCGGGAGACGGCTCTCGGTGGCATAGAATATGCCGACACGGCCGCCGCCTCAAGCGCCCGGGAACCCTGCAACGGCCGAATCCGATATTGCTGCATCTGCGAAGACGGTCGAGGCCTCAAGTTCTCGCGCCGCAAAATAGGCTTTTCGCTTCGCCAACTTCGCACGCAAACATTCGGCAAGCACTCGACGAGCACTCCACAAGCACTTGGCAAGTTGCGATGGCCGCGCCATCCTCCCGGCCAGCGCGCCGCCCTGCGCCCTCAGTGAGAACGGGAGCGACCTCCATGCTTGCCAGCAGCCGCCTGATCAAATCCTCGTGGATCGCCGTCGAGGTCACGCGCGACCGGGCGGAGCGGGTGCTCGTGGTCGAAACCTACATCGCGGTGAGCCCGCTGGAGCGGAACTACGATGCCGGCCAGTACGAGAAGGTGGTCGGCTGCGTGCGCAGGGTCTTGGAGGCCCATCCGGAGATCGACCGGGCCTCGATCCTGAGCATGCACCGGGACGCGGGCTGCACCGCCCTGTTCCGGGAGACCCCCGCGGCGGCCTGAGCGTGAGCGCGGGCGCCGGAAGCGCGACGGGACGGGGCCCCTGGAACCCGGGCATCGAATCGACCCTGCCGCGGGCCTTCCTGCCGCTGGCCACCGTGTTCCGCCCGGAGAACGTGGCGACGCCCCTCGCCGAGGCGCAGGAGGTGGCCGCCTTCTCGGGCCTCGCGCCGACCGAGGTGGTGGCGTTCCGCCCCGAGCGGCTCGTCGTGCACGAGCTGCTGATCCGGGTGATGGCCGACCTCTCGGTGCCGATGGGCGAGACCTACGGCGATCTCGGCGTCAACTTCCGGGCGATCGTCGCGGCGATCCACGCGGACGTGATTGCCCCCCGGATGGCGGAGATCCGGGCCTGCCACGCGGCGGCCCGCGCTGATCTCTCGGCCCGCATCGCCGCCGAGCTCGACGCGATGCTCACCCCGCC
>NZ_LSIX01001080.1:0-682 GCF_001556475.1 Methylobacterium sp. CCH5-D2
CTCCGGCGCAACGCGCCCCTGGTGCCGACCGACACGGCGGCGAGCCGCTCGCTCGCGGCCGTCATCGCCATCCTGACCTTCCTGGCCGCGCTCTGCGCGGGCGCCGCCGAGATGGTCTCGGCGAGCGCGGCCCAGTGGCAGGGCAGCGTCGCCCAGGAGGTGACGATCCAGGTCCGCCCGGCGCCCGGCCGCGACGTCGAGGCCGACCTCGCGCGGGCCGAGAACCTCGCCAAGGCCGAGCCCGGCATCGCGGCGACGCGCGTCTTCTCGAAGCAGGAGGCCGAGCGCCTGCTCGAGCCCTGGCTCGGCAGCGGGCTCGACCTCGGCGACCTGCCGGTGCCGCGCCTCATCACCCTGACGCTCGGCACCCCCGCGCCCGACCTGAAGCACCTGCGGGCGGGCCTCGGCGAGGCGCTTCCCGGCGTCGCCAGCCTCGACGACCACGTGCTCTGGCTGCAGCGGCTCTCCACCATGGCCAACACCTTCGTGGGCGCGGGCGTCGGCATCGTCGCCCTGGTGCTGGTCGCCACGGGCCTCGCGGTCGCCTTCGCGACCCGGGGCGCCATGGCGGGCAACCGCGAGGTGGTGGAGGTGCTCCACTTCGTGGGCGCCGACGACGACTTCATCGCCCGGGCCTTCCAGCGGCGCTTCTTCGGGCTGGGCCTGCGCGGCGGCGCGATCG
>NZ_LSIX01001081.1:0-369 GCF_001556475.1 Methylobacterium sp. CCH5-D2
TTGGCTGCCGTAGTTCACGCGCACGTCCGCGACGCCCGGCAGCCGGGAGACGGCGGTCTCGATCTTCCCGGCGCAGGTCGGGCAGTCCATGCCCTTGACCCTGTAGCGCAGGGCCTGCGGACCGTTCGTGGGGAAGGATGTGCGGTCCGCGCCGGCGGCCTGGCTCATGGTGCGCTCCGTTCGCCGGGCTCCTGGTCCGGACTGGGAAGGCCCCCTACATGCACCCTGTAGTCACTACAGGGTCAAGGCCGTGCGGAGCGCTTCTTCCATGACCATCGGCAGCCTCGCGGAGGCCACGCAGACCCGTGTCGAAACGGTCCGGTGGTACGAGAAGGTCGGGTTGCTGCCCCCGCCGGCGCGGTCGAGCGG
>NZ_LSIX01001082.1:0-3346 GCF_001556475.1 Methylobacterium sp. CCH5-D2
GAGCCCGCCGAGATCGCGGTCGCGGCGCGCTACCTCTACGGCGCGCCGGGCGCGGGGCTGGAGGTCTCGGGCAGCGTCGCGGTGCTGGCCGCCCAGGGCAGTGGCATCCCGGGGCTCGACGGCTTCTCGACCGGCCTCGACGACGAGCCCTTCGAGGCGGTGAGCCAGGAGATCGAGGCGCGCGCCACGACGGACGCGGCGGGCCGGGCGAGCGTGACGGTGCCGATCCCGGAGGCGGCGAGCCCGCGCCCGCTGGAAGCGAAGGTGACGCTCGCGGTCGGCGAGCCCGGCGGCCGGGCGCTCTCGCGCAGCCTCACCCTGCCGATCCTGCCGGCCGAGCCGGTGCTGGCGATCCGCAAGGGCTTCCGGGAACTCGCCGAGGGCGCGCCCGCCACCTTCGACGTGGTGATGGCCGCGCCGGACGGCCGGCGCCTCGCGCAGGAGGGCGTCGCCTGGACCCTGTCGCGGATCGACCGGAGCTACCAGTGGTACCGGGCGGACGGGCGCTGGTCCTTCGAGCCGGTGAAGCAGGTGCGTCGCGTCGCGAACGGGACACTCGACGTGCGGGCCGACGAGCCCGCGAAGGTCTCGGCGCCGGTCGGCTTCGGCACCTACCGGCTTGAGACGAGCGTGCCCGGCCGGCCGGGGGCCACGGCGAGCGTCACCTTCCAGGTCGGCTGGAGCGGCACCGAGACCGCGGACGTGCCGGACCTCCTCGACCTCACCCTCGACAAGGGGGCCTACGCGGCCGGCGACAGGCTGCGGGCGCGGCTGAACCCGCGCTTCCGCGGCCGGGCGACGCTCGCGGTGGTCGGCGACCGGGTGCACGAGGTGCTGGACGTGGCGGTGCCCGAGGGCGGCACCACGGTCGACATCCCGGTGAAGGCGGCCTGGGGCTCCGGCGCGTATCTCGTCGCCACCGCCTACCGGCCGCTCGATCAGGCCGCCAAGCGCCTGCCGGGCCGGGCGCTGGGGCTGGCGTGGTTCTCGGTCGATCGCGGCGCGCGCGAACTCGCGGTCACGCTCGACGCCCCGCAAAAGATCCGGCCGCGGCAGGATCTCACCCTGCCGGTGCGGCTCGCCGGGCTGAAGGCCGGCGAGGAGGCGCGCGTCACCGTGGCGATGGTCGATGTCGGCATCCTCAATCTCACCCGCTACGAGGCGCCCGACCCGACGCGCCACTTCTTCGGCCAGAAGGCGCTCGGCCCCGAGATCCGCGACGTCTACGGCTACCTGATCGACGGGATGCAGGGCACGCAGGGCGCGATCCGTTCCGGCGGCGACGGGGCCGGCGGGGAACTCGCCGACTCGCCCCCGACCCAGGCACCGCTGGCGCTCTATTCCGGCGTGGTCGCCGTGGGGGCGGACGGCAGCGCGCGGGTGACCTTCCCGGTGCCCGCCTTCAACGGCACGGCCCGCGTGATGGTGACCGCCTGGAGCGCCGGCCGCACGGGGCAGGCCCAGGCCGACGTGATCGTGCGCGACCCCGTGGTGCTCACCGGCACGCTGCCGCGCTTCCTCAACGTGGGCGACCGCTCGCGCATCTTCGTGGCGCTCGACAACGTCGAGGGCGCGGGCGGCGACTACACGGTCGATCTCGACCTCGCGGGCCCGGTCCTCGTCGGCGCCGAGGCCGTGCACAGCGCGATGCGGCTGGAGGCCGGGGCCCGGGGCCAGCTCGTCCTGCCGCTGACCGCGGCCGGCCCGGGGCTGGCCCGGCTCGACCTCACCCTGACCGGGCCCGGCCTGCCCCCGGGCGTCGGCCAGAGCTTCGCGCTCAACGTCGGCCCCGGCACCGGGCCGATGCTGCGCCGGAGCGTGCAGACGCTGGCGCCGGGCGCCGCTCTCACCCTCTCGCCGGACCTGCTCTCCGACATCCTGCCCGGCACCGGCACGGTCTCGGTCGCGGCGTCCGCCTTGCCGGGCCTCGACGTGCCGGCCCTCCTCCAGGCGCTCGACCGCTACCCCTACGGCTGTTCCGAGCAGGTGGTCAGCCGGGCGATGCCGCTGCTCTACGTCAACAAGCTCGCGGCCCTCGACAAGCTGGCGCTCGACGACAAGCTCGACGAGCGGGTGCGCGAGTCGATCGACCGCGTGCTGGCGCGCCAGGATTCGAGCGGCAGCTTCGGCCTGTGGTCGGCGCAAGGCTCGAACGACCTCTGGCTCGACGCCTACGTCACCGACTTCCTGACCCGGGCGCGCGAGCGCAGCTTCGCGGTGCCGCAGACGGCCTTCACCCTGGCGCTCGACCGCCTGCGCAACGCGGTCGCCAACACCACGGAGGTGCGCGACGGCGGCGCCGACCTCGCCTACGCGGCCTACGTGCTGGCCCGCAACGGCCGCCCGGTGATGGGCGACCTGCGCTACCTCGCCGACACGAAGATCGGGGACTTCGCGACGCCGCTGGGCCGCGCCCAGATCGCCGCGGCGCTGGCGCTGCTCGGCGACCGGACGCGCGCCGGCAAGGCGCTCGACTCCGCGCTCGGGGCGCTGCGCGCCGCCCGCGACGGGCGCGACTACCGCGCCGATTACGGCTCGCGCCTGCGCGACGGGGCGGGCCTGATCACGCTCGCCGCCGAGACCGGCCTGGCCCGCGAGGCGCTTCAGCCCGTGGCCGCCGTGCTCGGGGAGGAGCGGGCCACGGGCCGCACCACCAGCACGCAAGAGAACGCCTGGATGGTGCTGGCCGCAGCCGGCCTGACCAAGGAGGCCGAGAGCCTGTCCTTCACGGTGGACGGCGCCCCCCAGACGGGGCCGCTCGCCCGCAGCTTCCGCGGCGCGGCGCTCGAGGCGCGGCCGGTCAGCGTGGTGAACACGGGGGCCGCGCCCGTGCAGGTGGCGCTCGGCATCAACGGCAACCCGCTGGCGCCGGAGCCCGCCGAGTCGCGCGGCTACACCGTGGAACGGACCTACCACCGCCTCGACGGCTCAGTGGTCGATCCGGCCCGCGGCATCCGTCAGAACGACCGGCTCGTGGTGGTGCTGAAGGTGACGGAGGCCAAGGCCAGCGCCGCGCGCCTGCTGCTCGTCGATCGCCTGCCCGCGGGACTCGAGATCGACAACCCGAAGCTGCTCGATGCCGACGCGCTCACCGGCCTCAGCTTCGCCAAGAGCGACGTCGTGCCGGTCCACACCGAGTTCCGCGACGACCGCTTCGTGGCGGCCTACGACCGCACGCCCGAGCAATCCGCCTTCTTCACGGTGGCCTACACGGTGCGGGCCGTCTCGCCGGGGCGCTACCTGCATCCGGGCGCGCTGGTCGAGGACATGTACCGCCCCGACCGCTACGGCCGCACCGGCTTCGGCACGGTCGAGGTCGGGGCGGCGAAGTAGGGCAGGGGGGAGG
>NZ_LSIX01001083.1:0-1212 GCF_001556475.1 Methylobacterium sp. CCH5-D2
TTCCGGGCCCTTCGGGCCTGCACGCCTGGAGCGTCAGCGGAAGGTGATCCGGGACCCAGCCGACGATGTGCCGCGACGCGGCGCGATCTTCGGGCAGTGCAGCCGGTTTCGGACGCTTCGCGTCTCGGTGCGCTGGATCCCGGGTCACATTCCGCTCTCGCTCCATGTGCCCGGGAAAGGGGCAGGGGATCCGGCTTCCCTCCGCCCCCGAAACCGCACTAGAAGACCCCGAGTATCCGGGCAGACCCCGAACCTTTCGCGAAACGTACCAAACCATGCGCAGCGCCAGCATCAGCCGGAAGACGGCGGAGACCGACGTCAGCGTCTCGATCGGCCTCGACGGGACCGGTCAGGCGCGGGTCGCCACCGGCATCGGCTTCCTCGACCACATGCTGGAGCTGTTCGCCCGCCACGGCCTGTTCGACCTCGAGGTCAAGGTGGACGGCGACCTGCACGTCGACCAGCACCACTCGGCTGAGGATTGCGGCATCGCGCTCGGCCAAGCCTTCGCGAAGGCGCTCGGCGACAAGCGCGGCATCGCGCGCTACGCCGACGTGCACCTGCCGATGGACGAGACGCTCTCGCGCGTCTGCATCGACATCTCGGGCCGGCCGTTCCTGGTCTTCCGCACGGCCTTCCGCGTCGAGAAGATCGGGCAGTTCGACACGGAACTCGTGCGCGAGTGGTTCCAGGCCTTCGCGATGAATGCCGGGATCACGCTGCACGTCGAGACGTTCTACGGCGACAACGCCCACCACATCGCCGAGAGCTGCTTCAAGGGTCTGGCCCGCGCCCTGCGCAAGGCCGTGGCGCTCGACCCGCGCGAGGAGGGCCGCGTGCCCTCGACCAAGGGTTCGCTCTGAGGGGACGCCCATGCGGATGCGCAGCTACACCCTGCACCTGCCCCCCGAGGCGCGGCCCGGCGAGGCCTACGGGCTCGACCGGGCGGTGATCGTGCCGGACGGGTTCTCCTGGGCCGCCTTCGCCTTCTCGGTGGTGTGGTTCCTGTTCCACCGCCTCTGGATCGCCGCCCTCCTGGTGGCGGCCGGCCTCGCCCTGGTGGCGGCCGGCGGCTACGCGCTCGGCCTGTCGCGGCCCGCCGCCACCCTGGTCAGCCTGCTCGTCGGCGTGCTGATCGGGCTCGAGGCCTCCTCGCTCCGTCGCTGGACGCTCACCCGGCGCGGCTGGCCGGTGCGCGACGCGGTGCTGGCA
>NZ_LSIX01001084.1:0-3949 GCF_001556475.1 Methylobacterium sp. CCH5-D2
GCCTGTTCCTCGGTCTCGCCACCGCCGCGATCCTCGCCGAGGACCGGGCGGGCCAGGCGCACGTCACCGTGCTGGGCCGGATCGGCTGAGCGCGCCCCCGGCCATGCACGCGATTCTCTTCCGGAAGGCTCCCATGACACGCCGCCTCGCCGCCGCCCTGGCGTTCCTTGCCGTCGCTCTGCCGAGTGCTGCCCCTGCCCAGGCGCAGAAGCCCGCCGCGCCCGCGGCGAAGCCGGCCGCGGCCCAGCCCGCCCCGAACGCCAACCACCTCGCGCTCGCCCGCGAGGTGATGCTCTCGTCGGGCATCGCGCGCTCGTTCGATTCGATCATCCCGGCCTTCGCGGACCAGATCCGCCAGCAGGCGGTCACCCGGCCGGAACTCGCCAAGGACCTCGACGAGGTGCTGGCCGCGCTCCAGCCCGAGATGGAGCTTCAGAAGCAGCGCATGGTCGACACGGCGGCCAAGATCTACGCCGACAAGCTCACCGAGGCGGAGTTGAAGGACATCGCGGCCTTCTTCCGCTCGCCCGCCGGCAAGCGCTACGTCGAGTCCCAGCCCGCCGTGCTCGACGAGATGGTGCAGGCCATGCAGAACTGGACCCAGGAGGTCTCCGAGTACGTGATGGTGCGGGTGCGCGCGGAGCTGGGCAAGCGCGGCCACCAGCTCCAGTAGCCGGTGACGCCTCCCGGTCCGCTCGCGGCCCGCCTCTACGGCGCGGGCGGCGCCGCGCTCGCGCTCGTTCCGCTGGCGATGGCGCTGGCCAACCGCTCCAGCCCGGTCCTCGTCGCGGTGGCGGCGCTTCTCTTCCTGGCCGGCCGGCTCGCCGAGGATGCGGCGGGCACGGCGCGCGACCTCGTGGCGGCCCTGCGCGCGGCGCCGGGCCTCGCCGTGCTG
Source organism: Methylobacterium sp. CCH5-D2 (assembly GCF_001556475.1). Classification (NCBI taxonomy): domain Bacteria; kingdom Pseudomonadati; phylum Pseudomonadota; class Alphaproteobacteria; order Hyphomicrobiales; family Methylobacteriaceae; genus Methylobacterium; species Methylobacterium sp. CCH5-D2. The sequence goes on from NZ_LSIX01001084.1 coordinate 896, forward strand.
GCGCTGCTGGCCTGGGCGCTCGCCTCCTTCGCCTGGACGCCGTTCCCGGCCGTCTCGCTGCGCGCCCTCTCCGAGTTCGCGCCGACGCTTTTGGCCGCCTTCCTGCTCGCGCGGCTCGCGCCCGGACGGATCCCGGCCTTCGCCGGCCCGCTCGCCTGCCTGTCGCTCGCCCTGGCGGCGCTGATCATCGGGGCCAGCCTCGCCACCGATCTGCGCGTCCAGGCCTGGCTCGGGCAGCGCGACGCCGCCTTCGTGTTCAACCGCCCGGCCATGACCCTGGTGCTGCTCGCCGGCCCCGTCGCGCTGGTTCTGTGGCGGCGCGGGCGGCGCGTCCTCGCGGCTCTGGCGCTCGCCCTCGCGATGGTCGGCGCGCTGCGCTCGATCAGCGGCGCCGCCGCGATGGGTCTCTTCGCCGGCCTCGCCATGGCGGCGCTCGCCGCCGCGCTGCCCCGGCGGGTGGCGATGGGCCTCGCCGGCCTCGGCCTCGGGCTCGCCGTGGCCCTGGCCCCCGTCGAGGGCGATCTCTTGGAGCGGCTGATGCCGGAGGCGGCCCACGCGCGGCTGGTGCAATCCTCCTCCCGCGCCCGCGTCGCCATCGCGCGGAGCTTCGGGGCGGCGGTCGCCGCCGATCCGTGGCGCGGGGCGGGCTTCGGCGTGGCGCCGCGCTTCGCCGAGACGCCCGTCGCCGCGCGCATCGAGCCGGAGCTTCGGCCGATGCTGGCGGTCGGCCACCCGCACAACACGTTCCTCCAAGTCTGGGCCGAACTCGGGCTCGTCGGCGCGGTGTTGCTGGCGCTGGCCCTCTTCCTGTCCCTGCGCCCGGTCGTGGCCCTCTCCCGGCCCGAGGCGGCGGCCGCGCTCGGCCTCGCGGCGGCGGCGGCGGCGATCGCCTTCGTGGAGCACAACGCCTGGGCGGCGTGGTGGACGGCGTCGCTCGGCGCTGCCATCACGTGGCTGCGCGAGGCCACGAGAACCCGGAGCGGACCCGCATGAGCGACTTCGACTGCGACCTCTTCGTCATCGGCGGCGGCTCGGGCGGGGTGCGGGCGGCGCGGATCGCGGCCGGCTACGGCGCCCGGGTGCGGCTCGCCGAGGAGTACCGGGTCGGCGGCACCTGCGTGATCCGCGGCTGCGTGCCCAAGAAGCTGATGGTCTATGCGGGCCGCTTCGCGGACGAGTTCGAGGACGCGGCGGGCTTCGGCTGGAGCGTGGAGAAACCCCGCTTCGACTGGTCGGTGCTCAAACAGCGCCGCGACGCCGAGGTGACGCGGCTGGAGGGCATCTACGACGCCAACCTCATCCGCGCCGGGGTCGAGATCCACCCCGAGCGCGCCGTGATCGAGGACCCGCACACGGTCCGCCTCGTCGGCTCGGACCGGCGCGTCACGGCGGGCCACATCCTCGTGGCGGTGGGCGCCCACCCGGTGAAGGAGCCGGCGATCCCCGGGGGCGAGCTCGGCATCACCTCGAACGAAGTGTTCGAGCTGGAATCGTTGCCCGAGCGCATCCTCGTCGTCGGCGGCGGCTACATCGCGGTGGAGTTCGCGGGCGTCTTCGCGGCCCTCGGCTCGCGGACCACCCTGCTGCACCGGGGCGCCAAGCTGCTGCGCGGCTTCGACGAGGAGGTGCGCGACGCGCTCGGCGAAGCCTACGCCCAGCGCATGGACCTGCGCCTCGGCCGCACGCTCCAGCGACTGGAGCGGGCGGAGGGCGGCATCCGCGCCACCCTCGACGACGGCGCGAGCCTCGTGGTCGATCAGGTGCTCGTTGCTACGGGGCGCCGCCCGAACGTCGCCGGGCTCGGGCTGGAGCGGGTCGGCATCGACCTCGACGCGGCCGGCGCGATCCCGGTCGATGCGTGGTCGCAGACCCGCGTGCCCTCGATCTACGCGGTCGGCGACGTCACCAACCGGGCGAACCTCACCCCGATCGCGATCCGCGAGGGCCACGCCTTCGCCGACACGGTGTTCGGGGCCAAGCCCTCGTGCGTCGATCACCGCCTGATCCCGACCGCGGTGTTCTCCACGCCCGAGATCGGCGTGGTCGGCCACAACGAGGACACGGCGCGGGCCTGCTACGGCGCCATCGACGTCTACCGCGCCGCCTTCCGGCCCATGAAGGCGACGCTGTCGGGCCGGCAGGAGCGCGTCCTGATGAAGGTGCTGGTCGAGCCCGAGAGCGACCGGGTGGTCGGCGTCCACGTCGTCGGGCACGATGCGGGCGAGATCATCCAGGCGGTCGGCATCGCGGTCACGATGGGGGCGACCAAGGCCGATTTCGACCGCACCGTCGCGGTCCACCCCACGGCGTCGGAGGAACTCGTCACCATGCGGGTGCCCGCGGTGACGAAGCGCCCGGTCGGCGTCGGCTAGCCGGCGTCGCGCGCGGGACTCGACGCGGGGCGGGCGCGGTCTAGATCAGCCCGCATGGGCAAGCGGCCGACCAAGAAGGACCAGCCGGATCGGGACGACGCGCACGCGCGTCGCCAGGCGATCATCGACGGCCTGCTCGAATCGGCGCTCCGCCCCGCCTTCACCTACCGCCTGCCGAGCCTCGACGCGCTGCCCGCCGACATCCGCCGGGCGGTGGACGCGCTGCTCGCCAAGGCCGAGCGCCAGCGCAGCCGCGCCCTGACCTACGAGGATCTGGAGGAGGCGCTGCCCCCGCGCGACGTCTCGGCGGAGGACCTCGAGGCGATCTTCTGGATTCTGGCCGAGCACGGCATCGAGGTCGAGGACGGCGAGGGCTGAGGGCCCACGCGGGTTCGGCCCCGCGCGCGGTGAGCGCCGGAGGCATGGCCGAGAGGGAGACGCGGGACGCCGCGGAACCCAAGACGATGTGCGTACGGATACCGAGTTCCCCGGCGTCCCGCGGATGCGGGGGGCGACGGGCGCCCGGTCGCATCCGGCTTTGCGTCGCGGTTTCTTGTCTACCCGCCTGCATCGACCCCGATCTCGGTGGCCCCGGTATCGCGGTTCGCGCCCCGATCCGGAATCCGCCTCGGCAGACTTCACGCGTCCTGCACCGGACCTCGTAGTGGGCCCGGCATCGGTT
>NZ_LSIX01001085.1:0-3225 GCF_001556475.1 Methylobacterium sp. CCH5-D2
GGGCATCGAGCCCGCCGAGATCGTGGCGCGCACCGACAAGATCGGCCAGGCGGTCGCGCGCCTCGACGCCCTCGTCGGCCGCATCCAGCTCGCCGCCGAGGTCGATGGCGGCGAGATCGCGCTCGTCCCGGAGCACACGCCCTGCATGGAGTTCCTCAGGCCGCTGCTCACCGAGTACGAGCCCGGCCCCGAACTCGCCCTCACGCTGCTCTGCGGCGAGGAGACCATCTGCGGCGACCGCGGCCTGCTCTACCAAGCCGTCTCGAACCTCGTCTCCAACGCGGTCAGGTACTCGCACGCCCCCGCCGCCGTGACCGTGAGCGTCGATCGCTCGGACCTGACGGACGGCCCGATGATCACGGTCTCGGATTGCGGCATCGGCATCGACGCGGACGAGGTCGAGCGGGTGTTCGAGCCCTATTACCGGGCGCGCAACAGCACGGGCATCCGGGGCCTCGGCGTCGGCCTGCACATCGTCCGCCACTTCGTGGAGGCGCATGGCGGCGAGATCCGGATCGCGAGCCGGCCGGGCCAGGGCACCCGCGTGAGCCTCCACCTGCCTCCCGAGAAGGTCGCCGCGTGAGCCGGACCCGGATCCTCTGCGTGGAGGACGACCGCGAGATCGCCGACCTCGTCGCCGAGGTGCTGATCGAGGAGGGCTTCGCCGTCGAGCGTGCGGCGAGCGGCCCGGAAGGTCTCGCGCGCCTGCGGACGTCCCCGGACGCCGTGATCTGCGACATCGACCTGCCGGGCTTCGGCGGCCTCGACCTGCTGCGCCGCGCGAGCGAGGCCGGCGCGGTACCGCCCTTCGTGTTCCTCACCGCCTTCGGGGGGCGGCGCAACCAGATCGAGGCGCGGCGCCTCGGCTGCGCGGACTTCGTCACCAAGCCGATCGACTTCGAGCTGCTCGTGGCGGTGCTGCGCAACGTCCTGCAGCGCGCGCCCGTGCGCAGGGCCGTGCGGGAGCCCGCGGTCCAGATGACCGAGCGCGAGCGCGAGATCCTGACCCTGGTCTCGCGGGGCAAGTCGTCGATCGAGATCGCGCAGATCCTGGCGATCAGCGAGCGCACGACGAACTTCCACATCGGCAACGCGATGCGGAAGCTGAACGTGACCTCTCGCGTCCAGGCGGCCGTGATCGCCCTCTCGATGGGGCTGCTCGAGAAGTAGCCGCGCCTCGGGACGTCCCGCCAAACGCGAAAACCCTCCCTCTCCGAACGAAGAGAGGGAGGGTTGACTTTGCCCTTCGGAGGCAGATGCCCGCGTTGGCGGCGCAAGGCATCTGTCGTCTTTTTACAGCCACGATCAAGATGATCTACTGTCACGTCTGACAGGTTGCCGCTGTCAGACGTGACAGCTGTCAGATTATCTAGGACGAGGCTGTCAGGTCTGACAGTAGATGTATCGGCTCTGTTTCCCTTACGGCTCAGCCTGCGCAAGCAGGGAGATGGTCTCCCGATGCGCGGGCTCTTCGGAGGGAATCGACAGTGGCTGAATTTACGGGCGGCACCGGCAACGATACTTTCGCGGTCACGGCAGCCGACGACATCATCCGGGGCCTTGCCGGCGCCGATACGCTCACGGGCGGCGGCGGCAACGACCTGATCTACGGCAACCAGGGCGACGACGTCATCCTGCTCCGGCCCACGGGCAGCACCAGCACGTTCGCCGGCAACAGCACCCTGTTCGGCGGCCAGGGCGACGACTCGATCAACTACACCGGCTCGACGGGCAACAACATCATCTACGGAAACCTCGGCGACGACACGCTGATGGGCGGCTCCGGCAACGACACGATCTACGGCGGTCAGGGCGACGACGTGATCGTGGCCACGGGCGGCAACAACGTGCTGTTCGGCGGCCTCGGCAATGACAGCATCACCGGCGGCACCGGCAACGACACCATCTACGGCGGCGCGGGCGAGAACCGCATCACGACTGGCGGCGGCAACGATCTGGTCTACGGCAACCAGGGCGACGACGTCATCCTGCTCGGCGTTACTGGCACCGACACGCTCGCCGGCAACAGCACGCTGTTCGGCGGCCAGGGCGACGACTCGATCGACTACACCGGTCCGACGGGCAACAACATCATCGACGGAAACCTCGGCGACGACACGCTGACGGGCGGCAACGGCAACGACACGATATACGGCGGCCAGGGCGACGACGTGATCGTGGCCACGGGCGGCAACAACGTGCTGTTCGGCGGTCTCGGCAACGACATCATCACTGGTGGCGCAGGCAACGACACCATCTACGGCGGCGCAGGTAACAACACCATCGATGGCGGTGCCGGCAGCGACCTGATCTACGGTAACCAGGGCAACGACACGATCACCGGGACCAGCGCAACCGGTAACGACACCGTCTTTGGCGGTCAGGGCGACGACTCGATCGACTACTCTGGATCGAAGGGGAACAACGTCCTCTCCGGCGGCCAGGGCAACGACACGCTGATCGGCGGCACCGGCAACGACACGATCTACGGCGGCGTCGGCAACGACGTGATCACCGCCACGGGCGGCGACAACTATCTCGTCGGCGGCGCCGGCGTGGACACGCTCAACGGCGGTGCCGGCAACGACACCTTTGCCTTCGCGGCCGGGGACTCGGGCCTGACCGAGGCGACGTCAGATCTGATCGTGGGCTTCACGACGAGGGAGGACAAGATCCATCTGGACCTCGTCGGCGGACCGGTTCTACGCGACGGCGCGGCTGGTAACGCCGGGTACGACGCGCAGCTAGCCCTCGCCAACGTGCTGATCTCCGGCGGTCAGGTCAACGTCGCCTACGTGACCGGCTCGAACGGCAACTACCTGTTCGTCGACACCAACGGGAATGGGTCCGTCGACATGTCGATCCGGCTCGATGGAGCGGGGACTACCATAGCGCAAGGCGACCTCGCCCGGCTGACGGCCTGATCAGTTCCTGAAAGCAGGCAGGGACGTCGACCTGTCCGCCTTCCCAACGGACCTGGGGCCGTTCACGAGCGGTCCCACGCTACAAACGGGCATCACCCAGGTAGACTTGCCCCGGCACGGGACCGTGCCGGGGCTTTTCTCGTCGCGCCCCAGCGCCGCGCTGTCGCGATGGTCAGCGCCTGCGCGAGTGCGCCGCCGTCAGGCCGGCGCCCCGTGCTGCCAGCCGCGGATCTCGCGGATATGGGCCGCGGGCAGCTGCGCGGCCTCGGCCGCCGCCGCGACCGCCGCGAGATAGCCCGGC
>NZ_LSIX01001086.1:0-2797 GCF_001556475.1 Methylobacterium sp. CCH5-D2
CCCGCCAGCCCCGCTCCGCGGCAGGCCCGCCCCCGTCCGGGACCTCCCTGATGTCGACGGCGGCGGGACCGGTCATCGGCCGCCGCGGGCAGGGGCGCCGTCGGCAAGCTCTGTGGGGCGATGCCAACCGCCGTGCCTCCGGATTGGGAGCCCGGACGCCCGCGCCGGCCCGTTACCGCCTCGTCCGCGAGGCGGCGTCATTGTCGGAGAGCGAGGATCCAGCCGATGCCGCGGTACTTCTTTGATTTCAGCGACGCCAACGGAAAGGTCTTCGACCGGGACGGCCTCGACCTCGCCGACCGAGAGGCCGTGCGGGAGGAGGTCAGCGCCACCCTTTCCGAGCTCGCCAGGGACCTGCCGCCCGGCGAGGACCGGACCACGCTGATCGCGCGGGTGCGCGACGAGGCCGGGGGCGTCCTGCTGATCGCAACGCTGTCGCTCGTCGTGGAGTGGGTCACCTAGGCCGATGCGAGCCGCCGAGGGACCGTGCCGTCAGCCCTTGCCCCGTCTCGCTCCGGCCGCGGGAAACGGATGCGCGACGGCGGCTCGGTTCGCGCTCACGTGCCGGGAGGTCAAGGCGGCACCGCGCCCGCTGCCGCGCGGGGCCTGCCGCGCGCCCCCGGGCCGGGGTTGGCGCAGCTCCGGGCGCGAGCGCGGCGCCGCATCGCTTCGCCCGGCTGCCGGAGGCCCCGGTCCCGCGGCGCGTGCGCGGCGGCCCTGGCCGCCCGGCCCGAGCCTGCGGACGGGAATCCCCCGGTCGTCACCGGCCGGGCCGGGCCGGCGGAGCCCCCGGCGAGGCCCGGACGCGAAACGGGGACGTGACGCGGGCACGCACGCATCGGCGCGGGCAAGCCTGACGGCCCCCACGGGATGGGATCGATCCCGGCATCGGAGCGCCCCGTGGTGACGCCAGCCTTCATCCACGCCCTGGCCCACCGGATCACGGGGCTCGACTACCCGCACGGCCACTGGTGGATCGACCTCCTGGCCGTGCTCGTCTTCGTGGTCGCGCCGGCCTGGACAGGATGGCTGATCGTCCGGTTCGGCCTGCGGTGGGCGGGGCTGCGGCGGCGCCGGCGGGCCCGGCCGAGGCCGATGCCGCCGACCGCGGTCGGCGCGTCCGAGGGCGAGCGGGGGTGGCGCCTGGAGCGCTTCATCGTCCGGGCGACGCTGCGCTTCCAGCTGCGCCTCGTGCTGCTCTCGCTGCTGACCCTTCCGGCGGCGTGGCTTCTCCTGGAGATCCCCAAGCACATCATCAACCGCGCCATCACCGACGCGGACGGGGACGGCCATCCGGAGATGACCGTCCTGGGCCTCACCCTCTCGCAGGTGGAACTCCTGTTCGCCCTGTGCGCCAGCTACCTTGCCGTGCTGACGCTGGGCGGGCTCGCCAAGTACGCGGTCAACCGGGCGCGCGGGCGCGTCAACGAGCGCCTCGTGCGCCGGCTACGCCTCGCCATCGTCCGGCGGGCGCGCGGGGAAGGCTCGCCCGAGCGCCGGGCCGCGCTCGCGGCCGTCGCCGTCCAGGAGGTCGAGCCCATCGGCTACTTCGGGGCCAGCCTCGTGGCCGTGCCGCTCGTGCAGGGCGGCACGCTGGTGACCAGCGTCGCCTTCCTGCTCCTCCAGAACGCCGCCCTCGCGCTGGCCGCGCTGATGATGCTGCCGGTGCAGCTCAGCGTCCTGCCCCGCCTCCAGCGGCGCCTGAACGGCAGGGTGCGCGCGCGGGTCCACGCGACCCGGGCGCTCGGCGGCCTCCTGACCACGGAGGAGGCCGCCCGCGCGCCCGCGGCCGCGCCCGGCCCCGCACGCGGGTCGGCCCTGCTGCGGCAGATGCGGTTGGCGGAGGAGCTTGAGCGGGTGCGGGTCGAGATCAACGACCTCAAGGGCCGGCTGAAGGGGCTCTACAACTACACCTCCAACCTCACGCCGTTCTTCTTCTTCGCGATCGGCGGCTACCTCGTCGTCCAGGGCCGCCTCTCGCTCGGCGCCCTGGTCGCGGCGCTGGCGGCCTACAAGGAGATCGCGCCGGCCCTGCGCGAGCTGTTCGACTTCGCCCAGAACTGGTCCGACGCGAGCGCGCGGTTCGAGGAGGTCACCAAGGCGGTGAGCCGTCCCCGATCGGACCAGGGGCCGCGTCTCACTGACGCGCCGGGGCGGTCGATCCGGACCGCCTGAGCGCTCGCCCGCGCCCCGTCGCCGGCGCGGCGGGCTCGCCGGGAACGCGACGGGCAACGGATCGGCGTCCGGCGAAGACCGGGCTCGCGGCTCCCCGCGCGGCCCGCTCGCCGAGCCGTCGGAAGCGTGGCGGTGGTGCGGCCCGCATCCCCGCACGTCGGGGCGCGTAGACTGCTTTCGGTTAACCAAGGCCAGAGATTGCGGTGGGGTGAACTGCTTTCAGGCAAGACCGAATCTAGCCAGTCTATTTTACCATTGGTATAATTCAGCCTTCCTCAGAGAAGGAAGCTCCAGCGGCCCGCAACCGGAAAGGATGCCGCCATGGTCTATGGGTTCTTCGCGGACGATGCGTCCGGATACCACGCGGCGTTGCTGGCCGCCGCCGCCCTCGCGCGCGTCGAGCGCCCGGCCACCGTCCTGGCCTACCCCGGGCACGCGCCCGGCCCGGCCGCGCCGGCCGGCCGGCGCCCGCCCGCCCTGGTCGCCCACGGCGCGGCGGCGCAGCTCCAGGGCCTGCTCGACCGCGCGGCGGCAGCCCTGGCGGGCGGGTCCGAGGTCTTCCTCGTGCTGCCGCTCGCCGCGCTGGACGAGGACCGGGTCCGCGCCCGCCTCGGCGTGGCGG
>NZ_LSIX01001087.1:0-3306 GCF_001556475.1 Methylobacterium sp. CCH5-D2
GTGCTGGCCGCCGCGCCCGCCTACACGCCGCGGATGCCGCGTACGGACAAACCCTTCTCGGTGCGGATGACGAATGCCGGGCCCCTCGGCTGGGTCTCGGACCGCGCCGGCTACCGCTACCAGCCGCACCACCCCGAGACCGGCGCGCCCTGGCCGCCGCTGCCCCCGACGGTGCTCAGGGCCTGGGCGGAGCTCGCCGGCTATCCGCACCTGCCGGAAGCCTGCCTGATCAACCTCTACGGCCCCGAGGCCCGTATGGGCCTGCACCAGGACCGGGACGAGCGGGACCTCGCCGCCCCCGTTCTCTCCTTGTCGCTCGGCGCGCCCGCCCTGTTCCGCTACGGCGGCCTGAAGCGGACCGACCCGACCCGCTCCCTGCGCCTGCGACCGGGCGACGCCCTGGTGATCGGAGGGACCTCGCGGCTGATCTTCCACGGGATCGACCGCATCCTCCCGGCCGGCGACCTCGTCGATCCCGGCGAGCCGGCTCTGCCGGGTCTCCCGCTCGGCTGGCGCCTCAACCTCACCGCCCGGCGGGTGAGTCCGCCGGCCTGAGGAAAGCCATCGTCTGATCCGCTGATCACGGCCGCACCCCACGGACCACCCGGGAGACAGCCGTGCCGCGGCGGCGCGCCGGGCCGCGGGCCTCTCCGCCGCCATACCTATCGGAGCGCGGCTTGACACCGGCCGGACGGGGGAGGACCCACTAAGGCCGTGGGCGCTCGCTCGGCGAGGCGCGATCCGAATGGTCAGGTTCCGATGCGGTTGCGGTACATCACGCAGGGTCTGAGAGTCGCCGGGCTCGTTCTGGCGCTGGCGGCGCCGCTGGGGACACCGCCATCGGCCCGCGCGGCCGAGATCGTCTACCCGGCCGGCTCCCGCTTCGGCTTCCAGCCGCCCGCCGACATGGTGCCCTCACGCCGCTTCGCCGGCTTCGAGCGGCGCGAGGGCGGCGCCACGCTCTCGGTGGTGGAGTTGCCGCCGAACGCCTTCGCGGAACTCGTCACCAACTTCACGGACGCGAACCTCCTCACCCAGGGCTTCGCCGTGGAGAAGCGCGAGCCGATGAAGATCGGCGAGGCCGAGGCGATGCTGTTCACGGGTGAGCAGCCGAGCGCCCCCGGCACGGAAGGGCCCACGGTCCGCAAGCTCCTGCTCCTCGTGGGCGACCCGACCGTCACCGGGATGATCGTCGCCCAGGCGCTACCCGATGCCGAGACCGAGGCGAGTCTGCGGGCGCTCATCACGAACGTGACGATCCGGCCGCCCCTGACCCTCGCCCAGCAGGTGGACGCGCTGCCCTTCCGCATCGCCGACCCGGCGGGGTTCCGCCCGGTGCGGGTTCTGGCCGGGAACTCGGTGCTGATGACCGAGGGATCGAAAGACCAGATGCTCAACGTGGAGCAGCCGATCCTGGTCGTGGCCCAGGCGGTGCAGCAGCCGCCGGCCGCCGAGCAGCGCGACGGCTTCGCGCGCAGCGCGCTCTACGCGAACCAGACCATGAAGGATTTCGTGATCGAGCGCGCGCAGAGCTACCGCCGCAACGGCGTCGACTGGCACGAGATCGTGGCCCGCGCCGTCGATGTCCCGTCGAACAAGCCCATCGTGGTGTCCCAGACCATCCGCTTCGCCCCGGACGGCTACCTGCGCGCGGTCGGCATCGTGCGCGAGGACCAGCGCGACGGCACGCTGTCGAAGTTCCGCCAGATCATCGACAGCGTGCAGATCAAGTAAGCGGGTCGGGTCACGGGGCATCCGCGGCGCGTGCCGGCGACCAACGGCTCGCCATCACCCGCTCCGGGCATCCGGGGCAACGGCTCTCTCCTGTGCGCCGGGGGCTCCGCGGCCGTCACGGTGTCCGGCGGGACGTCCGGCGCGGCCACCGCGTCCAGACCGCGAACCCTGCGATCGCCGCGAGGGCGAGTGCGGCCAGCGCGAGGCCGAGGCCGAGGCCCCTCGGCCGATAGCGGAGCACCAGGTCGCCGGCCCCGGCCGGAATCACCACGGACGGCAGGATCGCGTTGACGATCTCAACGGTGAGCGGCTGCCCGTTCCACGCGGCCTCGTAGCCCGGGTACCAGGCCCGCGCCCATACGATGCGACCGCCTGGGCCGGCCAGCCCGTAGCGCGCCTCCCGGACATCCTCCTCGGCCCTCCTGATCTCTGCGCCTTCGGGCAGGCGCGACAGCGTACCGGGCAGGCTCGGCAGCGTCCGCTCGAACAGGACCCCGCTCTCGACGGATCGGTGCACCCAGCCCGGGCCGGCCACGGCCGCGAAGGCCACGGCCCGCGCACCCGCCTGCGCCGTGACCCGCGTCACGCGGGCGAGGTCGAGGGTGCTCGCGCCGGTCACGGGATCCGGGCGCGTCCAGCGCTCGGCCGCGTCGGGGCAGGACCCGCCGATGTAATCCAGGCAGAGGTCTCCGAAGCCCCGCCCGCGCATCGGCGAGTAGCCGGCGATCGCGGCGTTGCCGGTGTAGAGGGCGGTGTTGCCCTGCGGGAAGGCGAGATACAGGCCGGCCGGGGCATCGCGGATGTCCGGCCTCCTGAACAGGGCCCGCTCGAACAGGAGCAGCGCCGTGTCGCCCTGCCGCAGACCGGGCTCGCCGCGGTAGGCCGCCCGCTCCATCGGCGGCCGCCAGTCCGGGAACTGACTGTTGCCCGGAAAGATCTTGGTCAGCGCCGCGAAGATGGCGATGTGGCTCATACCGATGGCGATCAGCCCCGTCCGGATTCGGGGCCCCCCGCGGCGCAGGACGATCAGCACGACCAGGACCACCGGCAGGAGAAGCAGGAGATTCACGCCGATCGCATCGACGAGCGGGAGGCCGGCGAGGAGGCCGGTGCCGAGGATCAGCGCCGACGCCCGGCGGGCGGACCAGACGTGCCCCGGCTGGCCGAGGAACCACGCCCCCAGGACCGCGCAGCCGATCTGGAAGTAGGGAAGGAAGCGGAAGGGCCAGCGCAGCTGCGACACGCCCGGTGCCGCGGCCAGGAGACCGAGCACGAGGGTCGCGGCGAGGAGGAGCGCGGCACCGGTGCCGGCCGGCCCGCGCATCCGCGGCCACGCGCCGTGCAGCATGGCGACCGGGATCCACCAGCCCACGTACTGCATCGGCGGCGAGACGACGAGCGAGAGGCCGCCGAAGCTGATCCAGGCCTGCGGGAAGACCGGCGCGCCGATCGCGACGAGCGTCGGGAGCGGTGTCTGCCACTGGTGCAGGTCGAACGATTCCGCCAGCCGCGCGGTGCTGCCGATCGCGGCCGCGAGCGGCATCCAGGCGGGCGCCGCGAGCGCGAAGCCGA
>NZ_LSIX01001088.1:0-5092 GCF_001556475.1 Methylobacterium sp. CCH5-D2
CTCGAGTGCGGCGCCCGCCTGCACAAGTTGCGCGTCTACGAGACCCTGAAGGACCCGACCGGCCGCGAGGTCTGCGGCTACCTCCTGGTGCGCGGCTCGGTCCACGCCCACGCCTACGCGCTGGCGCTGAAGAAGCTCACCGGCGTCGAGATCGAGAAGATGCTGCCGACCCCGAACATCGTGCTCGACAAGATCCCCGAGTGCCAGAAGTACCTGCAGGAGGGCTCGCACCGCCGGCTCTACACCTTCGGCTCCCCGGACTACCCTGAGATGGCGGGCGTCTGGTCGAACGACGAGGTGGCGCTGCCGGGCGATCCGCCGGGCAACCTCGAGATCGTGGACGGGCCGCCGGAGGGCGGCAAGATCCCGGAGCTCGACGGCAATTACGGCGCCTTCGCGCCGGACTACGCGCCGCAGGAGATCTTCGAGATCGCGAGCAAGCTCTACCAGAAGAGCCGCTGAGACAGGTTTCCTCGATCGACAGGGCGTCCAGAGGGCCGCCGGCCCTCTGGCGAGTCCTCAGGGCAGGGCCCTGAGATCGGGATCTCTCAGTAGCGCCAGGCCGGATCGATCGGGGCAGGCGCCAGCACGAAGACCTTCGGGTGCTTGCGCGCGCCGAACCGGCTCTCGCTGAACTCGTCGTTGTAGTAGTCGAACCCGGTCAGGCCGAAGCCGCCGCCGTTCATCACCTGCGGCACCGGCACCGGCGGCATCGCGAGGTCGGGGCGCGTCGGCGGCACGATCACCCGGCCGGCCCGGTCGGTCTGCAGCACGGTCGGCGCGTCGGGCGCGTAGTAGATCACCGGCTGCGCCGTCGCGGGGCCGGCGCATCCCAGGGCGAGGAGGCCGGCGGCCAGGACGTGTCGGGCTCGAAGGGTCACGTGGGATCTCCGTCACGGTTCCGGCCGCGGGCCGGTCTGATCTCCGGACTATGCCGGAAGACCGCCCGCTTGTCCGTGGCTTGGCCGCACGGGCGGCCGGCTTTTCCAGAACCCGGATCACTCGGCCTTGAGCAGCACGTGGCGCTTGCGCCCGAAGGAGAGCTTGATCACGCCCTCCGGGGTCAGGTCGGAGAGGGTGAGCACTGCCCGCTCGTCGGCGACGGCCACGTCGTTGACCTTGAGGCCGCCGCCCTTGATCTGGCGCCGCGCCTCGCTGGTCGAGGGCACGAGCCGGGCATGCTCCGGCCCGAAGGCCGTGAGCACGCCGAGACCGGCCTCCAGCGTCGCGCGCGGCACCGCGACGCTCGGGAGATCCGCGGCGAGCGCCCCCTCCACGAAGGTCTTGCGCGCGGTCTCGGCGGCCGTGTCCGCCGCCTCGCGCCCGTGCATCAGGGCGGTGGCCTCGGTGGCGAGCACGCGCTTGGCCTCGTTGATCGCCGCCCCCCCGCGCCCGGCGAGCTCCGCGATCTCGGGCAGCGGCAGCAGCGTGAACAGCTTCAGGAAGCGCTCGACGTCGGCGTCCTCGGTGTTCCGCCAGAACTGCCAGTAGTCGTAAGGCGAGAGCATTCCGGCATCGAGCCACACGGCGCCGGCGGCGGTCTTGCCCATCTTGGCGCCCGACGCCGTGGTCAGGAGCGGGCAGGTGATGCCGTAGAGCTGGGGCGTGCCGAGCCGGCGCCCGAGATCGATGCCGTTGACGATGTTGCCCCACTGGTCCGATCCGCCCATCTGCAGGATGCAGCCGTAGCGCCGGTTCAGCTCCACGAAGTCGTAGGATTGCAGGATCATGTAGTTGAATTCCAGGAACGAGAGTTCCTGGTCGCGCTCCAGGCGCATGCGCACGCTGTCCATCGACATCATGCGGTTGACCGAGAAGTGCCGTCCGATGTCGCGCAGCATCTCGATGTAGTTGAGCTTGGTCAGCCACTCGGCGTTGTCGACCATGCGGGCGTCGTTGCCCGACTCGCCGAATGCCAGGAAGCGCGCGAATGTCTTCTGGATGCCCGCCTTGTTCTCCTCGATCTGCTCCAGCGTCAGGATCTTGCGCGACTCGTCGCGGCCCGAGGGATCGCCGACGCGGGTGGTGCCGCCGCCCATCAGCGCGATCGGCTTGCCGCCCGTCTTCTGCAGCCAGTGCAGCATCATGATCGACAGGAGGTGGCCGACATGCAGCGAGGCCGCCGTGCAGTCGTAGCCGACGTAAGCCGTCAGCCGCCCGTCGAGCGCCGCCTGGTCGATGCCGGCGAGGTCCGAGCCCTGGTGGACGTAGCCGCGCTCGATCAGGACCCGCAGGAAGTCGGATTTCGGGGCGAAGCTCTCAGGCGTCATGGGAAGTCCCGGAGGGGCGGCCGGGCGACAGGCTCTCGCCCGCGTGCTAGCTCGGCCGGCATGAGGTGGGTTCGGGGCGGCTCTTAGCAGGGCGCTCCCGGAAAGGCACGGGGGAGTCCGGCATGGCGATGATGCGCGCGATCGGCCTGATGAGCGGCACCTCGCTGGACGGTGTCGACATCGCCCTGATCGAGACGGACGGCGAGACGATCCGGGTCGAGCGCGGCCACAACAACTTCCTGGCGCCGCTCGGCCCCACCGGCTACCGCGGCTACGGCGAGGACGAGAAGGCGCTGCTGCGCGCTGCCACGAAGGACGCCGAGAGCGTGGTGCGGCCCGACGACCGGCCGGGCCGCCTGCCGGAGGCGGAAGGCTTCGTCACCCGGGCGCACGCGGAGGCGGTCGAGCAGTTTCTCGCCGACAACGGCCTCCAGCCCGCCGACATCGACGTGATCGGCTTCCACGGCCAGACCGTGATCCACCGGCCCGACCACCGCATCTCGATCCAGATCGGCGACGGGCCGGCGCTCGCCTCCCGCCTCGGCATCGCGGTGGTGTCGGACCTGCGCCGGGCCGACATCGAGGCGGGCGGGCAGGGGGCGCCGCTGGTGCCGGTGTTCCACAAGGCGCTGGCGGAAGCCGCCGGCATGGAAGGGCCCTTCGGCATCCTCAACATCGGCGGGGTGGCGAACGCGACGCTGGTCGATTCCAAGGGTGGCGTGATCGCCTTCGACACCGGGCCGGGCAACTCCCTCATCGACGAGTGGATGCAGGAGCGCGAGGGCAAGAACCTCGACGACGGGGGCCGCACCGCCGCCCGCGGACGGCCCGACGAGCAGCTGCTGGCCTGGCTCCTCACCCACCCGTTCTTCTTCCGCAGGCCGCCGAAATCGCTCGACCGGAACTGGTTCTCGCACAAGCTCGCGGGCCAGCTCTCGACCGAGGACGGCGCCGCGACGCTGACCGCCTTCACGGCCCGCGCGGTCGCCCGCGCGCTCGACCACGCCCCCGAGATCCCGACCCGCTGGATCGTGGCGGGCGGGGGTGCCCGCAACGGCGAGCTGGTGCGGCTCCTCAACTACCACCTGCGCGCCGAGATCATGACCGCGGACGCGATCGGCTGGTCCTCGGCCTATCTGGAGGCGCAGGCCTTCGCCTACCTGGCGGTGCGCTCGATGCAGGGCCTGCCGATCACCTTCCCGGCGACCACCGGCGTGCGCGAGCCGATCTCCGGCGGGGTGCTGTCGCGGCCGTGAGCCTCGGCTACGCCCTGCGGCGCATTGTGGAGGAGTATCCGCTCGCCCGGCTCGACCCGCCGGCCGGGCACCCGCTCGCGGCGGTGATCCGAAAGGGCGCGCCGGACGAGCTGCGCCGGGCGCTCGCCGGCATCGACGGCCCGTTCCTGGTGAAGGGCAGCCCCGGGCGCGGCACGCGCTGGGCCGCCGTGCCCTGGCTCGCAGCCTTCGACCCCGCCATCACAACCAGCGCGACGCGGGGCTACTACCTCGTCTACCTATTCCCGGCCCACCGCGAGCGGGTGCACCTCTCGCTGGCGCAGGGCACGGCGGCGGCGATCCGCGAGCACGGCCCGCGCGCCGGGGACTACCTCCGCGCGAGCGGCGACGCGCTGCGTGAGCGGCTCGGCGACTTCGCCGACCGGCTGCCCGTCCGTGCGATCGCGCTCGGCAGCGCGGGCGCGTTGCCCGAGGGCTACGAGGGCGCCCACATCCTGGGCCTCAGCTACGACCTCGCCGATCTCGGCGACGAGCGGCGGCTGATCGCGGATCTCGCCGCGGGCGTGGCCGCCTACCGGGCGCTCAGGGCGCGTGGGGGGCTGGCGGTGGGCTGACCTGGCCGCCCGTCAGCCGGGCGCGACCGTCGCGGTGAGGCGGATGTTGAGAGCGCCCAGCACGCGCAGGGCCGTGTCGAGGCTCGGGTTCCCCTCGTCGGACAGGGCTCGATACAGGCTCTCGCGCGAGAGCCCGGCCTCGCGGGCGATCTGGGTCATGCCGCGGGCTCGGGCCACGACGCCGAGCGCGTGGCGGAACAGGGCCGCATCGCCCTCCTCGATGGCGGCGGCGAGATACTCGGCGATGGCCTCGTCGGAATCGAGATGCTCGGCCGAGTCGTAGGGCTTGGTCTCGGTCATGGTGCCCTCATAGGGTTGCCGCGATCGCCCTTGCCCGCGCGATGTCGCCGTCCTGGCCCGCCTTGTCGCCACCGCAGAGCAGGACGACCAGTGTCTCGCCACGGCGCACGAAATAGACGCGGTAGCCCGGGCCGTGATCGATGCGCAGCTCGCTCACACCCTCGCCGACCGGCTTGACGTCGCCCGGATTGCCCAAGGCCAACCGGTCGATCCGCGATGCGATCCGAGCCTTCGCGCGTGCGTCGCGCAAGCTGTCGATCCACTTCGCGAAGACCGCCGTGCGCCGGATCTGTAGCGTGAGCAAATGTAGCCTATAGGCTACATTTGGACAAGGGCCAAGCGTCGCGTCCCGCGACGGGGATCGCCGCCTACCGGGCGCTCAGGGCGCGTGGGGGGCTCGCGCTGCCGGATGCCGGCTCGCCCCGGCCGCCGCGCGCCCGCTTCCGGCGGGCGGCGAGCACGTTGAGGGCGATGCCCGTCAGAATCAGCCCACCGCCCACGGCCTCGGCCGGCTCGAAGGGCTCGCCGAGGAACCAGTTCGTGCTCGCGATCCCGACCACAGGCACGAGCAGCGCGAAGGGCGCCACCGTGGCGGCCGGGTAGCGGGCGAGCAGGCGGTTCCACAGGGGGAAGGCGAGCAGCGTCACCGGATAGGCGATGAACAGGATCACGG
>NZ_LSIX01001089.1:0-17299 GCF_001556475.1 Methylobacterium sp. CCH5-D2
TCACCCGGCTTTCTGCGAAAGCAGACCTCTCCCTATGGGAGAGGGGACCCGCGCCCGATCCGGAATCCGGGCTGCCCCGCGAGGGACCCGGACTGTCCTATCAGGTGCGATCGGCCCGCTCTGCGGGATGGGCTGGCCGCGCGTCACGCCCGCTCGGCGTGCTCCCGCGTCACGAAGGCGATGCGCACGAGGTTCGTGGCGCCCGGCGTCCCGAAGGGCACGCCCGCCACCACGATCACCCGGTCGCCGACGTCCGCGAAGCGCTCGCGCACCGCGAACTTGCAGGCACGCGAGGCCATGTCGTCGACGTCGGACGCGTCCTTCGTCACGATCGGGTGCGTGCCCCAGGCCATGGCGAGCCGCCGGGCGGTCTCGCGCTTCGGGGTGAGCGCGATCACGGTGGCGTTCGGGCGCTCGCGCGAGAGGCGCAGCGCCGTCGAGCCCGAATGCGTCCAGGCCATGATGGCGGTGAGATCCAGCGCATCGACCATCTGGTGGGCGGCCGCCGCGATCGCGTCGGCGGCGGTGTGGTCCGGGGTCGAGGATTGCGCCCGGATGATCGACCAGTAGAGCTGGTCCCGCTCCACCTGCTCGGCGATCCGGCTCATCGTGGTGATCGCCTCGACCGGGAAGGCGCCCGACGCGCTCTCGGCCGAGAGCATCACGGCGTCCGCGCCCTCGTAGACCGCGGTGGCCACGTCCGAGACCTCGGCGCGGGTGGGCACCGGCGCGGTGATCATCGATTCGAGCATCTGGGTCGCCACGACCACCGGCTTGCCGAGGCGACGCGAGGCGCGCGTGATGCGCTTCTGCACGCCCGGCACCTGCTCCAGCGGCATCTCGACCCCGAGATCGCCGCGGGCCACCATCAGCCCGTCCGAGATCTCGATGATCTCCTCGAGCCGCGAGAGCGCCTGCGGCTTCTCGATCTTGGCCATGACCAGGGCGCGGCCGGCCGCGACCTTCTTCACCTCGGCCACGTCCTCGGGCCGCTGGACGAAGGAGACGGCGATCCAGTCGGCGCCCGCGTTCAGCCCGGCCTCCAGGTCGGAGCGGTCCTTGTCGGTCATCGCCGGCAGCGGGATCACCGTATGGGGCAGCGACACGCCCTTGCGGTTGGAGATGCGCCCGCCGACCTCGACGCGCGTCACGGCCCGACCCGCCTCGGCCTCCGTGACGGTGAGGCGCAACTTGCCGTCATCGACCAGGATGGCGTGGCCGGGCTCCAGCGCCTGCAGGATCTCCGGATGGGGCAGGTGCACCCGTTCGGCATTGCCGGGCGCCGGATCCGCGTCGAGCACGAAGGTGGCGCCGTTCTCGATCATCGCCGCGCCCTCCGCGAAGGTGCCGAGGCGCAGCTTCGGGCCCTGGAGATCGACCAGGATCGCGATCGGGCGCTTGGCCTCGCGCTCCACGGCGCGGATCACCTCGACCTTCTCGGGCAGCTTCTCGCGGGCCAGGTGGCTCATGTTGAGCCGGAATACGTCGGCGCCCGCGTGGAAGAGCTTCGCGATCATCTCGGGCGTGTCGGAGGCCGGCCCGAGGGTGGCGACGATCTTCGTGCGGCGCGAGCGTTTCAACAGGGACCTCCGGTCTCTTGTGTCCGGCGGCCGCTCTCTCGATCCGGCGGCCTGATCCGGCATCGCGGCCAATGACCCCGCGCCCGAGCCGGCGTCAAGGCTCGGCGAAGCTTTCGCCGGTGTTTCGCGCCGGGCGAGTTCCCGCATCGACCGACCTCCTGCGTCGGAACGAAGACGAGCCGGCTCGCGACACCGTGTTCCTGCGCGCTGCGGGAAAACTTCACGCCGTCTCGATGCGGCGCGACACGATGCGCGCGGCGCTCGGTCCGCTCAATGGGCCGTGCGCTGCTCCGCGACGGGGACCTCGCGCGGGACGCGTTGCGGGAGACCGATCCGTCTGGGCACGGGATAGGCCGCGAGGCCGAGCAGCATCCGCGCCCCGGCAATCGCCGCGAGCGTTTCCGGACCCGCACCCTCCCAGCGCGCCGCGTATTCGAGCCGGTCGAGCCGCTCGGCGAAACGCTCCGCCGCAGCACGGTCACGGCCCGGCGGGGCCTCGGCCAGCAGGGAGAACAGGCTTTCGAGAACGGGGCTGACCGGATCGACGGACGGCATCGTGCCAATCTCCGCTGCGGCTCGCGTCACGGTTAACGGATCGGACGATCGCGCGCCGCATCAAACGTTAAGCTCAACTGGCGCGGGCCCGGCGCGGGGAAAGCGCGGCGCTACGCCCTATCTGCCGGCGGAGAGGCGGGGGCGCGCGACCCGGCCCGACGGAACCCGAGCGGGAGGAACCGATGCTGCAGAATCCGATCGAGCCGCGACCGCCCGAGCTGCAGGCGCCCTGGCGCACGGAGCGGCGCGCCGCCCTGCAGGCTGAGGCCCGCGCCTTCGCCCGCGACGTCGTGCTGCCGCTCGCCGACGAGCTCGATCCCCGCAAGGGCGAGATGCCGCGCGCGCTCATCGACCAGATGGCGGCGAAGGGCTGGTTCGGCATCACGATCCCGGCCGAGCACGGCGGCATGGGCCTCGGCGTGTTCGAGTACTGCCTCGTCTCGGAGGAACTCGCCCGCGCTTGGCTGTCGGTCGGCAGCATCCTGGCGCGCGGGCAGGGGCTCGGCACCCAGACGATCGACGACGCGCGCCGCCTTGACCTGCTCGCCAAGTCCGCGCGGGGACGGTGGATCGGCAGCATCTCGCTCTCCGAGCCGACCGCCGGCTCGGACCTTGCTGGCGTTCGGACCCGGGCGGTGCGCGAGGGCGACGACTGGATCCTCACCGGCACGAAGCGCTGGGCCGGGTTCGCGCTGGCGGCCGACTTCATCGAGGTCCTGGCCCGCACCCGGGACCCGGAGCCGGGCGAGCCGCGCTCGGCCGGGCTCGAACCCTTCCTGGTGGTGAAGCGGCCCGGCACCTTCCCGGAGGGCATGACGGGCCGGGCCATCGACAAGGTCGGCTATCACGGCTTCCAGACCTACCAGCTCGAACTCGACGGGGTGCGCGTGCCCGAGAGTGACCGGCTCACCGGGCTCTACGGCGACATGGGCGCGGACGCCGATTCGGGCGGCTTCGCCGCCGTGCAGCGCGGCCTCAACATCGCCCGCGTCCACACCGCCGCCCGGGCGGTCGGCGTGGCCCGCGCGGCGGTGGAGGACACCCAAGCCTACCTGCAGGAACGCGAGCAGTTCGGGCACCCAATCGCCGAGTTCCAGGCGCTGCGCTTCGCGCTCGCCGACATGGCCGCCGAGGTCGCGCAGGCGCGGGCCTTCTGGTGCCAGGTCGCCCACCTCCTCGACCAGGGAGAGCCGGCCGAGAGCGAATCCGCGATGGTGAAGCTGCTCGCCACCGAGATGGCCGTGCGGGTGACCAACCAGGCCATGCAGCTCCACGGCGGCAACGGCTACACCACCGAGCGCCGCGTCGAGCGCTACTGGCGCGACGCCCGCCTCACCACGATCTTCGAGGGCACGAGCGAGATCCAGCGCCGCATCATCAGCGACCGGATGCTGCCGCGCGCCTGAGGCGCCTCAGGTCCCGCCGAGGAGCGCCGCGAACCGCTCGACCAGCCGGCGGCCGACCTCGTCCTTCGGAAGCGTCGGCCAGGTCTCCAGCGCGCCGTCGCGGCCCAGAAGGTGGATGGTGTTGCGCTCGCCGCCCATCACCCCGCCCGCGGGCGAGACGTCGTTGGCCACCAGGAGGTCGCAGCCCTTGCGGGCGAGCTTGGCGCGGGCATGCTCCAGCACCCGGTCGGTCTCGGCCGCGAAGCCGACGACGAGGCGCGGCCGGTTCTCCGCCAGACCCGAGACGGTGGCCAGGATGTCGGGATTCTCGACGAGCGCCAGCGGCGGGGGAGCCGAGCCGTCCTTCTTGATCTTGCCCGCCCGCTCGGCGGCCGGACGCCAGTCGCCGACCGCCGCGGCGAAGACCGCGAGGTCGGCCGGCAGCGCGTTCTGCACCGCCGCCAGCATCTCGCGCGCCGTCTCGACGCGCACGACCCTCACCCCGGCCGGATCGGGGATCGCGACCGGCCCGGAGACCAGGGTGACGTCGGCGCCGGCGGCCGCAGCGGCCTCCGCGATGGCGTGGCCCTGGCGGCCCGAGGAGCGGTTGGCGAGGTAGCGCACCGGGTCGATCGGCTCGTGGGTCGGCCCCGAGGTCACCAGCACGCGCCGTCCGGCGAGCGCGCCCGAACGGGCGCCCAGCATCGCCGCGACGGCGTCGGCGATCTCGGTGGGCTCGGCCATCCGGCCGGGGCCGGTCTCGTTCTCGGCCATGCGGCCGGCGTTGGGGCCGACGACCCGCACGCCGTCGCCGACCAGGGTCGCGAGGTTGCGCCGCGTCGCCGGGTGGGCCCACATCCGCACGTTCATGGCGGGCGCGATCAGGATCGGCAGGGTGGTGGCCAGCAGCACCGTGCCGGCGAGGTCCGGCGTCTGGCCGGTCGCCATCCGGGCCATCAGGTTGGCGGTGGCGGGCGCCACCACCACGGCGTCCGCCTGGCGCGCCAGCTTGATGTGGCCGATATCGGCCTCCTCGGCGCGGTCGAACAGGTCGGTATGGGCGCGCTCGCCCGCGAGCGCGGCCGCCGCGAGGGGCGTCACGAATTCCTGCGCGCCCGCGGTGAGCACCGGGCAGACGGAGGCGCCCCGCTCGCGCAGGCGCCGGATCAGGTCCAGCGCCTTGTAGGCCGCGATGCCCCCGCCGATGACGAGGAGGATGCGGCGGTCGGCGAGCGGCAGGGTCATGGGGGAGCGTTCTACCGGAAGGCCAGCACCAGCGCACCGACCGCGATGCCCCAGAGCGCCAGGGTCTGCAGGACGGCCCGGCGGCGCTCGTTGCGGGCGAAGCGCTCGATGCGCTGCGCGTCGCCGGTGCCCGACTCGTCGAGGCGCACGATCACCCGCTTCAGGCGCTGGGCGAGGTCGGGGAACTCCGCCACCACGTCCGCGAGGGTGCGCAGCGCGTCCGCGCCCTGCTCGAGGCGCCCGACGGGGCCGAGGTTGCGCCCGATCCAGGCGCGCACCACGGGCTCGGCGGTCGTCCACATGTCGAGCCGGGGGTCGAGCGAGCGGGCGACGCCCTCGACCACCACCATGGTCTTCTGCAGCATCACCAGTTCGGTGCGCGTGCTCATGTCGAAGAGCGCGGTGACGTCGAACAGGAGCGTCAGCACCTTGGCCATCGAGATCTCGTCGGCCCGGCGCTGGTGGATCGGCTCGCCGATCGCCCGGATCGCCTGCGCGAAATCCTCGACCGAGTGGTGCGCCGGCACGTAGCCGGCCTCGAAATGCACCTGCGCGACGCGGCGGTAGTCGCGCATGATGAAGCCGAGCAGGATCTCGGCCAGGAAGCGCCGCTCGTTGCGCCCGAGCCGGCCCATGATGCCGAAATCGACCGCGACGAGCTTGCCCTCCGCGTCCACGAACAGGTTCCCCTGGTGCATGTCCGCGTGGAAGAAGCCGTCCCGGATGGCGTGGCGCAGGAAGCTCTGGATCACCGCCCGGCCGACCGCCTCGGGGTCGAGCCCGGCCGCCACGATCTCGGCCTTGCTGTGCAGCTTCGTCCCGTCGATCCACTCGGAGGAGAGCACGTCGCGCGCCGTCAGCTCCCATTCGGGCTTCGGCACGCGGAAGTCGGGGTCGTCCCGCGTGTTCTGGGCGAGTTCGGACGCCGCCGCCGCCTCCAGGCGGAAATCCATCTCCATCATCACGGAGCGGGCGAGGATCTCGACCACCTCGCGCGGGCGCAGCCGCTCGGCCTGGGGCGAGAGCGCGTGGACCACGCGGGCGATGAAGCGCATCACCTGCAGGTCGCGCTGGAAGCGCTCGCGCACGCCCGGCCGCATGATCTTCACGGCGAGCGCGCGCTGCGTCCCGTCCGCGTCCTGCACGACCGCCTTGTGCACCTGGGCGATGGAGGCCGCGGCGATCGGCTCGCTGAAGGCCGCGAACAGGGCGGTGATCGGCTTGCCGAAGGCGGCCTCCACCACCCGGACCGCAATCGCCTGCGGGAAGGGCGGCACCCGGTCCTGCAATTGCTCCAGGTCGTGGGCGGCCTTCATGCCGACGATGTCGGGGCGCGTCGCCAGGAACTGGCCGAACTTGACGTAGCTCGGCCCGAGCCGGGTCATCGCCGCCGAGAGGCGGGCAGCGCCGTCGCCGAGGCCGGGCCGCTCCAGCGAGCGGCCGACCTTCAGCGCGAGCCGCAGGTGCGGCGGCAGCTCGGAGGGGTCGACGAAGGACAGAGCGCCCTCGCGCGCCAGCACGAAGCCGACATGGGCGCCGCGCGCCAGGTGGAAGACCGCGCCGAGCATCGGATCAGCCCTCTCGGCCGCGCCGCGACGCGCTCACGAGACCTTCCAGCCGGAATGGATGGCGACGATGCCGCCGGACAGCGGCCGGTCGGTGACGTGGCGGAAGCCCGCCTGCTCGATCAGCCCCGCGAAGGCGCCGCGCGTCGGGAACTTGCGGATCGATTCCACGAGGTAGCGGTAGGATTCCGCGTCGCCCGCCACCCGCGCGCCGATGCGCGGGATCACGTGGAAGGAGTAGGCGTCGTAGATCCTGTCGAGCACCGGCAGGTCGACCTGCGAGAATTCGAGGCAGAGGAAGCGGCCGCCGGGCTTCAGCACGCGCCGGGCCTCGGCGAGCGCGAGGTCGATGCGCGGCACGTTCCGGATGCCGAAGGCGATGGTGTAGGCGTCGAAGGTAGCGTCCGGCAGCGGCAGGCTCTCGGCGTTGCCAGTGACGAAGTCGATCCGCCCCTTGAACCGTTCGGGCGCGCGCTCGGCGCCCACGCGCAGCATCGACTCGTTGATGTCGAGCACCGTCACGTCGGTGCGCGCGCCTCCTGCGTCGAGCACCCGGAAGGCGACGTCGCCGGTGCCGCCCGCCACGTCGAGGTGGCGGTGGGGCCGGCTCCTCGACGGGCGCAGCATCGAGACGAGCTGCGCCTTCCAGGCCCGGTGCAGGCCCGCCGACATCAGGTCGTTCATCACGTCGTAGCGGCGGGCGACCGAGTGGAACACCGCGTCCACGCGGCCCTGCTTCTGCGCGAGCGCCACCCGCTCGTAACCGAAATCGGTGGTCTCGTCGGCGGCCATGGGCTTCTCCATGGCCGCCTCCATAGCGAAGCCGTGCCGGGAGCGCCATCGGGCGCAATCGCACGGGACGGGTTCTCCCAGGCTACGCGACCGTTCGGCCGGCGGTCGGTCCTGGCCGATAGAGACCCAGATCCTCCCAGCCGATCGGCTCCTGCGCGGGATCCAGCCCTTTCAGAAGGGCCGAGTATACGGCCTCGGCCTCGGACGAGCTCGGGTCCTTCCCCGCCGCGATCACGGCGGTCAGCGAGACGCCGCGCCGATCGAGGCCAAGCGCCTTCTCGATCGTGGCGGCGAGCAGGTCGGGCGTCTTCTGTTTCTTCAGGGTCTCTACGGTCTCTTCGTCCAGGCTCAGGCGCTCGGCGATCGTGTCGATCATTTCCGGGTCGCCTGGCTTCGCCGTCAGTTTCGCGAAGGTTTCGCCGAGCGCAGCCACGAATTCGGATTGCGTCGCGTAATCGTCGGGCTCGATCCCGAATACGTGTCCGACGCGCACCAGCATCGCGCTCAGTTCCTTCACGGGATTCGGGCTGTTCACGCTGAACAGGGCCGCGTTGGACTCGGCCTCGGTTCGGTGCGCACTCGGATCGACGGATGACGACAGGAGGTTGTTCGGGTTGGAGTCCGACTTCCGCGCGACGGCCGCTGCGGATGATTGCCGCAACAGCAGGAGAGCCGTCGATCCGGAGGTCACAGATGAGAGCATGTCGTCGACCCCGCGGATCAGGCTCGGCGAGACCGCACCGATAGGCCCGAAATCTAATCGGTCCTGGTGATCGCCGGAGCATCGGATGTCCGGAATTGTTGACTCCGATGCGTGAAGATTGAGTAGCCGTCGCCCGCCTCGGCCGCGAGGGCCGGACCGTGGCACGGGGCGAGGGCCGTTCCCATCTGAGAGGCGCGCCGCTTCCGGCCGCGACATAGGACGACATGCCCGAGCTTCCCGAAGTCGAGACCGTGCGCCGGGGGCTCGTGCCCGCGATGGTCGGCGCCCGCTTCGCCCGCGTCACCCTGCGGCGGCCGAACCTGCGCTTCCCCTTCCCCGAGCGCTTCGCCGAGCGGCTGGAGGGGCGGACGGTCACGGATCTGGCCCGCCGGGCGAAGTACCTGACAGCGCATCTCGATTCCGGCGAGACGCTGGTGATGCATCTCGGCATGAGCGGGCGCTTCGACGTGGCGATGCCGGACGGGCGAAACCTCTCGCCGGGCGACTTCTACCTCGAGGGGGCGCAGGGCGTGCCGAAGCACGACCACGTCGTGATGGCGATGGGCACGGGGGCCACCGTCACCTACAACGACGTGCGCCGCTTCGGCTTCATGGATCTGGTGCCGACGGCCGACCTCGCCGCCTCCCGTCACTTCGCCGGCATGGGCATCGAGCCCCTGGAGCCGGGGCTCGACGGCGCGGTGATCGCGCGGCTCTTCCGCAACCGGTTCACGCCGCTGAAGGCGGCGCTGCTCGACCAGCGGCTGATCGCGGGACTCGGCAACATCTACGTCTGCGAGGCGCTGCACCGGGCGGGGCTCCACCCGGAGACGCCCGCGGGATGTCTGGCGAAGGCGGACGGCAAGCCGACACCGAAGGCGACGCTGCTCGCCCGCACGATCCGGCAGGTGCTGACCGAGGCGGTCGCGGCAGGCGGCTCGACCCTGCGGGACTACGCCCACACCGACGGCAGCGCGGGCGCCTTCCAGCACGCCTTCCGGGTCTACGACCGCGTCAACGAGCCCTGCCGCGCGCCGGGCTGCGGCGGCACGGTGGCGCGCATCGTGCAGTCCGGCCGCTCGACCTTCTTCTGCGCGACGTGTCAGCCAGCGTTCAAGGCGTGAGCGCGGTCAGCAGCTTACCTGCATCTGCGTGATCGCCCCGGAGGATCGGGCTCGAACCGCGCCGCGCCCCCTCTCCCGTGCGGGAGAGGGTTGGGGTGAGGGGTGAGAACTCTACGAAAGAGGCGCAAGGCTGCCGAGCGAGCCTGTCATGCCCGATCCTGACAGTTCTCGTTCCTCACCCGGCTTTCTGCGAAAGCAGACCTCTCCCGCACGGGAGAGGGGACTCGCGCCTCGGCCGGAACTGTGCGGATCGCAACATATCAGTTGAACAGCGAGCCCACCCCGCCCTGCACCCGTCCCAGGCCCTGCTTGGCCACCGCGTTGTTCGGGTCGATGCCGGCGGCGCGCTGGTAGTTCTCCAGCGCCTCCTTGCGGCGGTTCGACTTCTCGTAGGCGAGCCCGCGATAGGCCCAGGAGGTGGCGTCCTTGTTGTTGACGTTGAGGGCCGCGTTGTAGTCCTCGATCGCCTTGTCGTACTGGTTCGTGGCGATCAGGCTCTGGCCGCGGGCCGCGTAGGGCGCGGACACGAAGGGGTTGCGGTCGATGGCCGCGTCGAAGTCGGCGATGGCCTGGCTGTTCTGGCCCTGCTTCTGCCGCACGAGGCCGCGGGCGTGGTAGGCCTCGGCCGATTCCGGCATCAGGCGGATCGCCACGTTGAGGTCGGCCAGCGCGCCCTCCACGTCGCCTTGGGCTCGCAGCACGTTGGCGCGGCCGATATAGGCGGGGCCGTAGTTCGGGTCGGCGTTGATCGCCTTGCCGAAATCCTGCAGCGCGGCGTCGTTGCGGCCGGTCTGGCGCAGTGCCAAAGCGCGGTTGTTGTAGGCCGAGCCCGAGTTCGGGTCGATCTGCACCGCCTTGGTGAAGTCGGCGATGGCCTCGCTGAACTGGCCCGCGCGGGCGTAGGCGGCGCCGCGGGTGTTGTAGGCCGCCGCGTCACCGGGATTGCGCTGCACCACCTCGGTCAGCGAGGCGATGTTCGTGGTGGTCGCGCCGGTGGTGTCGGTCTCCAGCACCGCGAACTGGCGCGGGGCGGTGGCCACGCTGCCCATGGTCTCGCAACCCGCGAGCGCGACGGTCGCCACCAGGGCCGACCCGACCAGCGCCGTCCGCGACGCGCGCACGCTCATCCACCTCATCACCCGCTCCCCTCGGGGCACGATCCGCAGGTTCGTCCCCTCAAAACCCTGTCCGTCGCGCCGATACGCCGACGCTCGCTCCGGTCGGCAATCCCGCTGGACCGGACGGACGGCGGGACGATCGCGCGGCGCGGTGAACGCGCGCTTAAGACCGGGCGACGATGTCCCTGGAAGCCAGAGGATGTGGCGAAGGTATGGCCCCCCGGTCGGACGGCGTCCCCGAGGGCCGCTCGAGCCGCACGCGGCCGGCCGACTGTGTTCCGGTGGACTCAGTCCGCCCGGGGCAAGAGCCGCGTGACGTGGCCCATCTTGCGGCCGGCCCGGGCCTCGCCCTTGCCGTAGAGGTGCAGGTGCGCGCCGGGCTCGGCGAGGATCGCCCGCCAGTCGCCGGCCTCCTCCCCGATCAGGTTGCGCATCTCGACCGCGAGCCCGCCGGTGCGGGCGGCCTCGCCCAGCGGCCAGCCGCAGACGGCGCGCACGTGCTGGGCGAACTGCGAGGTCAGCGCCCCCTCGATCGTCCAGTGCCCGGAATTGTGCACCCGCGGGGCGATCTCGTTGACGATCAGGCGCTCGCCGGCCTCGTCGCGCACCAAGAACATCTCGACCGCCAGCACGCCCACGTAGTCGAGCGCCTCGGCGATGCGCCGGGCGATCTCGTAGGCGGCCGCGCCCGTCTCCGGCGACAGGCCCGGCACCGGTACCTGGGTCAGCGCCAGGATGTGATCCCGGTGCTCGTTCTGGCAGAGGTCGAACGCGGCAAAACCCCCGTCCTGCCCGCGGGCGGCCACCACCGAGACCTCGCGCTCGAAGGGCACGAAGCCTTCAAGGATCAGCGGCGCGCCGCCGAACTCGGCGAAGATCGCGTTGCGGTCGCCCTCGGCCGCGGTGCGGATGATGCGCTGGCCCTTGCCGTCGTAGCCGAAGCGGCGGGTCTTGAGCACCGCCGGCAGGCCGATCGCGTCGAGGGCGCGGGCGAGGTCGTCGGGCGTGTCGACCTGCCGGAACGGCGCGGTCGGGATGCCGAGGCCGTTGATGAAGCTCTTCTCCGAGAGCCGGTCCTGCGTGGTCGAGAGCGCGTCGGCGCTCGGGTGCAGCGGCGCGTGGCGGGCCAAGAGGTCCGCGGTCTCGCGCGGGATGTTCTCGAACTCGTAGGTGATCGCCTCGACGCTCTGGGCGAAGCGGGTCAGCGCCTCGGCGTCGTCGTAGGCGGCGCAGGTCGCGACCGCGGCGACGTCGAAGGCCGGGGAATCGGCGTCGGGCGCGAAGACGTGGACCTTGAGGCCGTAATTCGCCGCCGCGAGCGCGATCATCCGCCCGAGCTGGCCGCCGCCGACGATGCCGAGGGTGGAACCGGGCGCGAGGGTTCTGGCGGTCACGGGTGCTCGGTCTCCGGCCGCTCGGCCACGGCGGCGGTCTGGGCGGCGCGCCACGCGTCGAGGCGGTCGGCCAGTCCCGCATCGGTGAGCGCCAGCACGGCGGCGGCGAGGAGCGCCGCGTTGACGGCGCCCGCCCGGCCGATGGCAAGCGTGCCGACCGGGATGCCGGCCGGCATCTGCACGATCGACAGCAGGCTGTCCTGGCCCGAGAGCGCCTTCGATTCCACGGGCACGCCGAAGACCGGCAGGCTCGTCATCGCGGCGGCCATGCCGGGCAGGTGCGCGGCCCCGCCCGCGCCCGCGATCACCACGCGGAATCCCGCCGCCCGCGCGCCCTTGGCGAAGGCCACGAGCCGGTCCGGCGTGCGGTGGGCGGAGACGATGCGGGCGTCGTAGGCGACGCCCAGCGCGTCGAGGGTCTCGGCGGCGTTGCGCATGGTCGCCCAGTCGGACTGGGAGCCCATGATGATCGCCACGGGTGGCGCTGCCGGGTTGCTCACACGCGTGCTCTCGCGTTGGCGCCGGGTGGGTGAGCCCGGCCGAAGTCCGCCGTTACAGGCGTGCGCCCTGGCCCGCAAGCCATGCGCCCACGCGATCCACGGGCCGGCCCACCCTCAGGCGATGATGTCGGGGGTGATCTGGTCCTCGACGTAGGAGATGCGGTCGCGCAGCGTCAGCTTGCGCTTCTTCAGCCGCTGGATCTGGAGCTGGTCGGCGACGACGTTGCGTTCCAGAGCATCGATCGCGCTGTCGAGGTCGCGGTGCTCCTCCTTGAGCCGGGCGAGCTCCGCGAGGAGGTCCCCCTGGTTGTCGTTCTGGCTCTCTTCGACCGACTCGACCGTCATTGCCGCCCGCTGAAAACACGCACCGCGCCGCGCCCGAGGATGCGTCAGGCGTCCCCGCACGGCAACACAATCTCGCACCGCACCCGGAGCCGATCGACGTGGTTTGCCTTCGACAGCCGGCAAAACCTGTGGCAGGTTGGGTGCGTCGGAACAAGGACAGGAGATTCGCCTCATGTCGCTGCAGACGCATCTGAACCAACTCACCCGAAAGCACGAAGCCCTCGAGCGTGAGATTCAGGAAGCGATCCACAGGCCCTCGGCAAACGACCTTCACATCGCCGAGCTGAAGCGACGGAAACTCCACCTCAAGGACGAGATCAACCGGCTCCAGGACACCGCCGGCACGCTGCACTGAGCCCCGGTTCACGCAACTATCCGGATCGACCCTGCCGCCGCGCCCGAAAGCGCGGCGGTTTTCGTTTCCGGCGGGCTGCCGCAGGCCGGTCGGCCTCTGCTAGAACAGGTGGGCCCGCCCCGAAGAGCGGTTTCGCCGAGGAAACGCCCCATGACGTCCGCCAGCCTGCCCGGCCGCTATCCCGAGGTCTACGCCGCCGCGAGCCGCGATCCGGACGCCTTCTGGCTGGAGGCCGCCCGGGCGCTCGACTGGAACCGGCTGCCGGACCGCGCCTTCGATCCCGATTCGGGCCCCTACGGCCGCTGGTTCCCGGACGGCGAACTCAACGCCTGCCACAACGCGGTCGACCGGCACGCGGACGGGGGGCGCCGCGAGCAGGTCGCGATCCGCTACGATTCGCCGGTGACCGGCACGAAGCGCGCGATCACCTACGGGCAGTTGCAGGACGAGGTGGCGACGCTGGCCGCCGTGCTCGTCGATCTCGGCGTGAGGAAGGGCGACCGTGTCGTCATCTACATGCCCATGGTGCCGGAGGCGATGTTCGCCATGCTGGCCTGCGCGCGGCTCGGGGCGATCCACTCGGTCGTGTTCGGGGGCTTTGCCGCCAACGAGCTCGCCGTGCGCCTGGACGACGCCCGTCCGAAGGTCGTGCTGGCCGCCTCCTGCGGCATCGAGCCGAGCCGCACCGTCGCCTACAAGCCGCTCCTCGACGCCGCGATCGGGATGGCCGCGCACGCGCCGGATTTCTGCCTGATCCTCCAGCGCCCGCAATGCGCCGCCGCCCTGGCCGAGGGGCGCGACCGCGACTGGGCCGAGGCGGTCGGCGCCGCCAGGGCGGCGGGGAAGCGGGCGGCGTGCGTGCCGGTCGCGGCAACCGACCCGCTCTACGTACTCTACACATCGGGCACGACCGGCAAGCCGAAGGGCGTGGTGCGCGACACCGGCGGGCAGCTGGTCTCGCTCGCCTGGACGATGCCGAACCTCTACGGCGTCCAGCCCGGCGAGACCTATTTCTGCGCCTCCGACATCGGCTGGGTGGTCGGCCACTGCTACATCGTCTACGCGCCGCTCCTGCACGGCTGCACCACGGTGCTGTACGAGGGCAAGCCCGTGGGCACGCCGGACGCGGGCGCGCTCTGGCGGGTCGTGGCCGAGACCGGCACGGTCTGCCTCTTCACCGCGCCGACCGCGCTCAGGGCGATCAAGAAGGAGGACCCGCGCGGCGCGCGCGTGGCCGACCACGACCTCTCCGGCTTCCGCACCCTGTTCCTGGCGGGCGAGCGGGCGGACCCGGATTCCGTCGCCTGGGCCGAGCGGGTGCTCGAGCGGCCGGTGATCGACCATTGGTGGCAGACCGAGACCGGCTGGCCGATCGCCGGCAACCCGGTCGGGCTCGGCCTGCTGCCGGTCAAGCACGGCAGCACCTGCGTGCCGATGCCGGGCTACCGGGTCGAGATCCTGGACGAGGGCGGCAAGCCGGTGCCGGCCGGCACGATGGGCACGATCGCGATCCGCCTGCCGCTGCCCCCGGGCTGCCTGCCGACTCTCTGGGGCTCGGACGAGCGCATGCGCGCGAGCTACCTCGCGACCTTCCCGGGCTACTACGACACCTCGGACGCCGGCGTGATCGACGCGGACGGCTACATCACGGTGCTCGGCCGCACCGACGACATCATCAACGTAGCGGGCCACCGGCTCTCGACGGGCGGCATGGAGGCGGTGCTGGCCAGCCATCCCGATGTGGCGGAATGCGCCGTCATCGGCGTCCGCGACGCGCTCAAAGGGGAGGTGCCCTGCGGCTTCGTGGTGCTGAAGGCCGACGTCGCGCGCGAGCCCGCCGAGATCGAGCGGGAGCTCGTCGCCAAGGTGCGCGACGAGATCGGGCCGGTGGCGGCCTTCAAGCTGGCGCTGACGGTGCCGCGCCTGCCCAAGACCCGCTCCGGCAAGATCCTGCGCGCCACCATGAAGCGCATCGCCGACCACGAGCCCTGGACCATGCCGGCCACGATCGACGACGCGACGGCGCTCGACGAGATCGGCGCGCGCCTCGCGCAGCGGGGCGTCGGCGGCGCCTGACGCCGCCCCGCCATGCCGCCGGCCGACTGGCATACCGGGTACCTCCGCGACAGATAGGGTCGGTCCATCCGGAGCGCCCTTCATGACCGCACGCCTGTTCGAACCGCTCACGCTCGACGGCCTGACCCTCGACAACCGCATCCTGATCGCGCCGATGTGCCAGTACTCGGCCCGCGACGGGCAGGCGACCGACTGGCACATGATGCATCTCGGGCAGCTCGCCATGTCGGGCGCCGGGCTGCTGACGCTGGAGGCGACCGCCGTCTCGCCCGAGGCGCGCATCACCGCCTGGGACCTCGGCCTCTACGACGACGGCTGCGAGCGGGCGCTCGCGCGCGTCCTCGACGCGGTGCGGGACTACGCGCCGATCCCGGTCTGCATCCAGATCGCGCATGCGGGCCGGAAGGCGTCGAGCGAGGCGCCCTGGACCGGCGGCGCGCAGATCCCGCCCGAGCACCCCTACGGCTGGCGCACCGAGGCGCCCTCGGCCGTCCCGCACGCGGAGGGCGAGGTGGCGCCCCACGCCCTCGACGCCGCCGACCTGAAGCGGGTGCGCGAGGATTTCGTGGCGACGGCGAAGCGCGCGGTGCGCCTCGGGATCGAGGCGGTCGAGCTGCACGGCGCCCACGGCTACCTGCTGCACCAGTTCCTCTCGCCCCTCGCGAACAAGCGCACGGACCAGTACGGCGGCAGCCTCCAGAACCGGATGCGCTTCCCGCTGGAGATCTACGACGCCGTGCGTCAGGCGGTGCCCGCGGGCAGCCCCGTCTGGCTGCGCGTCTCGGCGACCGACTGGGTCGAGGACGGCTGGGACCTCGAGGAGACCCTCGCGCTGGCGCAGGCCCTGAAGGCGGCGGGCTCGCCCGCGCTCCACGTCTCGACGGGCGGCGTCTCCCCGAAGCAGGCGATCACCCTCGGGCCGGGCTACCAGGTGCCCTTCGCCGAGCGGATCAAGGCGGAGACGGGGCTCGCCACCATCGCGGTCGGCCTGATCACCGAGGCCGAGCAGGCGGAGGCCATCCTGCGCGAGGGACGGGCGGACGCGATCTCGCTCGCCCGCGCCATGCTCTACGACCCGCGCTGGCCCTGGCACGCGGCGGCCGAACTCGGCGCGCAGGTCCGCGCCCCGAAGCAGTACTGGCGCTCCCAGCCGCGCGCGTACAAGGACCTGTTCAAGGACACCGCCTTCGGCCAGCGCTGAGACGGCGGGCGGCGGCGTCTACCGCGCCACCGCCCCCACCATTGGCCCGAGCGGGCGGCTCAGGTCGCTGCGGCCGAGGTTCGGCGCGTAGAGGCTCGACACGCTGCCGTCCAGGAACAGCGCGTTGCGGCAGCCCAGGTCGTCCCGGAACAGGCGCGCGAAGGCGCCGAAGGTCACCGGCCGCTCCGAGATCGCGAAGACCGCGGTGCGGCCGTCGTCGCGCGTGCCGACCCCGTTGCGGATCTTCTGGGACGGACCGTCCGCCGAGATCTTCGGGTGGATCTGGCCGTCGATCACCAGCATCGGGCCGGATTGCGTGGCGAAATCGGGCTTGACCTTCGCCTTGAGGTAGCGGGCGGTGTCGAGCACGCCCGCGCGCTCGCCCTTCACGTAGAACACGCCGTTGGGCTTGAGATGAAAGTTGCCCGGCCCGTTCGCGGTCGAGACCGGCTTCATCTCGCGCCCGTCCTCGACGTAGAGCCCGACCGGCGCCTGGCCCTTGTCGTACATGCCGGCATTCATGGCGAAGCTCAGGCCCGCGCCCTGCCGCGCCGCGAGGCTGCCGAGCGAGGCGTAGGGCAGGCCGTCGGCACCCAGCCAGAACAGGCGCACGCGCTGGCGCCGCAGGTCCACCGTGCAGACCGTGAAGCTCTCGCCCTGGGCCTGAACCGCCGCGCAGGGGGCGCCCGCCCGCGCGGCGTCCGGCGCGGCCACGGCCGGCGCCGCCGCCGGTGCGGCGAGCAGCGATCCGACGAGGCCGGCTGCCGCCAGGCGGACAGGTGCGCGGTGGAGCATGATCGAGGGATCCCAGGAGCGGCCGGAGGGTCCGCAAGCTGGGCCGGTTCCTCACGCCAAAAGACGGCGGCTTTCGGGCCCTCCGCCGTCGCGCGCCCCGCCAGAACACGAATCTTTGAGCCCCGCGGACCGATCTCTCGCGGAGGGGTCACGAACCGTCGCGGGCTCCTGCACGTTTCAGGTGGCGTAGGGGCATTCTCAGGTTGGTCTCGGAGAATCAGATGAAGCGGGTTGTTCTCGCATCCAGCCTCGCGCTCGGCGCGCTCGCGATGGTCCCGGCCTCCGCCGACGCGCGCGGGTTCGGCGGGGGCTTCCACGGCGGCGGCTTCCACGGCGGCGGCTTCGGCGGCTTCCGTGGCGGCGGGTTCGGCGGTTTCCGCGGCGGCGGGTTCGGCTACCGCGGCGCAGGCTTCGGCGGCGGCTGGCGCGGCGGTTACGGCGGCTGGCGCGGCGGCTATTACGGCGGCGGCTGGCGCCGCGGCTACGGCTACGGCCTCGGGGGGCTCGGCCTCGGCGTGGGACTCGGCCTCGCGGCCGGCGGTCTCTACGGCGGATACGGCTACGGC
>NZ_LSIX01000010.1:0-443 GCF_001556475.1 Methylobacterium sp. CCH5-D2
CCCGCCCGGCCCCGCCGCGGCGGGTTTTCTATGCATGCTGCTCCGAGATCACGGTTTGAAAGCTAGCGGATTTGGTTCCGTGATGGGACGTGCGTCCTGGCACGTCGCGCCGGCAAAGGGCTTCCTATCTCGGGATCATGCAAGACGACGCGGACCGGATCGGCCGGCCGCCAACTTGATCGAGGAGATGAAGACCATCATGAAGACCCGTGTCGCCGCCGCTGTCGCCGTCCTGATGCTCGGCGTTGCTGCCCCGGCCTCGTCTGCTCTGGCCTTCCCCTACAACGCGCCGCGTGGCCACTACACTGGCTTTGCCTCCGACGTGGTCGACACCACAGGCTCGCTCGGCTTCTACGGCAGCCGCAACCCGGCCACCTGCCGGATGAGTTCGGCGGCCGAGGGCAACGCCAACCAGCAGAACTTCCCGGTCAAGCAGTACGGCC
>NZ_LSIX01000108.1:0-640 GCF_001556475.1 Methylobacterium sp. CCH5-D2
GAGACCCGCCAGCCCCGCACGGCCGCGCAGAGCGTGCCGCCCGGCCGCCCCCTCCGGCGCATCGCGCTGGCCTCCGCCCTCGGGGTCGCCGGCCTCGGCGCCTTCGCGGCAGCCTCCGCCCTCATGTCGGACCTGACCGGATCGCGCGGCGCCCCGGTGCGGAGCCTGCCCGTGCAGCAGAGCGCCGTCGACTGGCCGGACCTGACGAAGGACGGCCTGCCCGCGCTCGCCACCGGCAGCCTGCCCGGCGCGGACGCGCCGCGGCGGATCGCACTGCCGCCCGCCGAGGCGGCGCCCGCCCAGAACCCGGCGGGACCGGTGGCCGGTCCGGCGCCCTCCGTCGCGCCCAAGCCCCCGGCCGCCGTCGAGCCGCCCGTCGCGCTCTCGCCCGACCTGCCGGCGCCGCGGACCGCGGCCATCGTCCCCCCCGCGCCCGTCCCTGCGGCGCAGATGCCGCCGGCGCCCAAATCCGAGGGCGCCCAATCGGCCGTTGGCAAGCCCGCGCTCACGAAGGCCGCAAGCGCCAAGCCCGCGCCGACGATCGAGAACGCGCCGGTGATCGCCCCCGCCCGTCAGGCCGGCGTCCTGCCGCCGCCGAGCCGCACCGCGCCGACGGTCGCCGCGCGCCCCGCCGAGACCG
>NZ_LSIX01001090.1:0-334 GCF_001556475.1 Methylobacterium sp. CCH5-D2
GCCTCACCTGGATCCGCCGGGCGCGCCGCGCCGCCGACGGCTGGGAGCCCGCCGAGATCCCGCTGGACGAGCCGGAGGCCTACC
This sequence comes from Methylobacterium sp. CCH5-D2, assembly GCF_001556475.1. NCBI lineage: Bacteria > Pseudomonadati > Pseudomonadota > Alphaproteobacteria > Hyphomicrobiales > Methylobacteriaceae > Methylobacterium > Methylobacterium sp. CCH5-D2. The sequence continues at coordinate 85 of NZ_LSIX01001090.1, forward strand.
GCGTCGCGATCCTCGGGGCCGACGGGCGGGTGTTGCGCGAGACCGCGACTGCGGAGCCGGCCCTGCTCTACGCGGCGGCCGACGAGATCGCGGATTTCGGCACCTCGCAGACGGCGATCACGGTCGCGGTGGCGCAGGTCGGTGCGCTCGCCGGGCCGGGGGAGGCGTGCCGGGCGCGGGTGCCGGTGCGCATGGGCTGACGCCCGTGCGCTTCCCCTCCCCCCTCTGCGGGGGAGGGTGGCCCGCGAAG
>NZ_LSIX01001092.1:0-549 GCF_001556475.1 Methylobacterium sp. CCH5-D2
TGACCTTCAACCCGGGCATCTCGCTCGCCGAGAGCAACCGGGTCGGGCTGATCGCGGAAAAACTGCTCCTGGAGATTCCGGGCGTGAAGGCGGTCGGCCGCCGGACCGGCCGGGCCGAGCTCGACGAACACGCCGAGGGGGTGCATTCCTCCGAGATCGACGTCGCCCTGGACGATGGGCTGAAGCGTCCGAAGCAGGCGCTCGTCGCCGACATCCGCGGGCGCCTCGGTGCCCTGCCGGTGGCGGTCAACGTCGGCCAGCCGATCTCGCACCGGCTCGACCACATGCTCTCGGGCGTCCGCGCTGAGATCGCGCTCAAGGTGTTCGGCGACGACCTCGACGCCCTGCGCCGGGTGGCGAACGGCCTGAGGGACCGCCTCGCCAAGATCCCGGGGCTCGCCGACCTGCAGGTCGAGCGGCAGGTCCGCATCCCGCAGCTGGAGGTGCGCGTCGACTACACCCGGGCGGCCCTCTACGGGGTCCAGCCCGCCGCGGTCGTCGAGCAGATCAGCCGCCTCTCGAACGGGCGGGTGGTCTCGACGGTCGTCG
>NZ_LSIX01001093.1:0-1499 GCF_001556475.1 Methylobacterium sp. CCH5-D2
CCCGCCGAGCCTCGAAGTCTCGGCCCTGCGCCCCATCTCCTGCGCAACGCACCCGGCCCCGCCGTCCAGGGACGGCGGACATCTGGAGGAACCTCGGTGACGCGCATCCCATCCCTCGCCCTCGCCGCCGCGGCGACGCTCGGCCTCGCCGGCACCGCGGCCGGCCAGGAGACGCCCGCCTCCCGCATCGGCGGCGAGGCGTTCAGCGCGCCCGCCGCGCCCTCGGCCGGGACCAGCCCGGCCGAGACCGAGGCGCCGAACACGAGCTACAAGCCGCTCCTGCCGAACCAGACCCGGGCTCCCAAGCCCGCCCAGGCCACCGAGGTCGCGGTGGCGACCGCCGTGAAGGGCCTGGACAGCCCCTGGGCGATGGAGTTCCTGCCGGACGGGCGCATGATCGTGACCGAGAAGGCCGGCAAGATCCGCCTCGTGGCGAAGGACGGCACGCCGGGCCCGGCCGTCGCGGGCGTGCCGAAGGTCGATGCCCGCGGCCAGGGCGGCCTGCTCGACGTGGCGCTGAGCCCGGGCTTCGCCTCCGACCGCACGATCTTCTTCAGCTATTCCGAGCCGCGCGAGAAGGGCAACGGCACCACGCTGGCCCGCGCCAAGCTGGTCGAGGACGGCCGGGGCGGGGGCAAGCTGGAGGAGGTCAAGGTGATCTTCCGCCAGACGCCCGCCTACGACGGCGACAAGCATTTCGGCTCGCGCATCGTGCCCGCGGGCGACGGCAAGCTCTTCCTCACCGTGGGCGAGCGCTCCGACAAGGGGCCGCGGGTCCAGGCGCAGGACCTCGCGAGCGGCCTCGGCAAGGTCTTCCGCATCGACACGGACGGGAACGCCCCGAAGGACAACCCCTTCGCGGGCAGCGAGAAGGCGCGGCCCGAGATCTGGTCCTACGGGCACCGCAACGTGCAGGCGGCGGCCCTCGACGGCCAGGGCCGGCTCTGGACCGTCGAGCACGGGCCGCGCGGCGGCGACGAGCTGAACCGGCCGCGCCCGGGCCTGAACTACGGCTGGCCGGTGGCGACCTACGGCATCGAGTACTCGGGCGAGAAGGTGGGCGACGGCGTAACCCAGGCCACCGGCACGGTGCAGCCGGTCTATTACTGGGACCCCGTCATCGGCCCCTCCGGCATGGCGCTCTACACCGGCGGCCTGTTCCCGGCCTGGAAGGACCAATTCCTGATCGGCGGCCTCGTCAGCGGCGGCATCGTCGCGGTCAAGCTCGACGGCGATAAGGTGGTGACGGAGGAGCGCGTGCCCCTCGACGCCCGGATCCGCGACGTGCGGGTCGGGCCGGACGGGGCGGTCTACGCGGTCACCGACGGCGAGGACGGCCGGATCCTGAAGCTGACGCCGAAGGACGGCGCGAAGGCGGGCAAGGACGGCAAGGAGGGCTGAGCGCCCTCCCCTGCGGCGGGAGGCCACGGGCCGTAACCCGGCGGCCGGCGTGGCGAAGAGCCCGACAGACGCATCTCCGGCCCCGCCCGGCTCTTCCC
>NZ_LSIX01001094.1:0-232 GCF_001556475.1 Methylobacterium sp. CCH5-D2
GGTCTACGCGGGCGACGCCTACCTCGCCATGTCGCCGACGACCGACCGCGACAGCCTCGGCACCACCCTGTTCGCCCTCGACGCCGACACGGTGCCGGACCGCGGCAGCCACCCCGAGCGCGGCCTCGCGCTGGCCCGGCGCACGCTGGCCGAGGCCGACGTGGTCGCCGCCGACGTCGTGCTGATCACCGACGGCGACGGGCTCGGCGACGCGGCGCGGCGCGAGGCGCGC
>NZ_LSIX01001095.1:0-3161 GCF_001556475.1 Methylobacterium sp. CCH5-D2
CGCCCGCCGGCCCGATATAGGCCTCGACGAGCTGGATGCCCGCCGACGACATCCGGAACTCGCGCACCTGATGCGAGTGGCTCATGCCCCGGGCCTTGATGACGTAGAGCGTGCGGGTGCGCTCGCCGTTGGCCTCGACGTTGAGGAGCTTGACCCAGGCGTCCATCAGCGAGGAGACGCCGAACTCGTCCTGGGCGTCGAACCCGCCCTCGGTGCGCAGGCTGGTGAAGACGGCCGTGATGCCGCGGCTCTTCAGGAGATCGACCATGCGCAGCAGCGTGGCCTGCAGCTCGCTCGCGGGGCCGCGCAGCGCCGAGAGCGGGTCGATCACCACGAGGCTCGGGGCGAACAGGTCGATGTCCCTGTGCATGCGGGCGAGGTGCGTCTCCAGCCCGTAGAGGCTCGGCCGTGCCGCCTCGAAGCGCAGCAGGCCCGAATCCACGTGGGCCTGCAGGTCGAGGCCGATCGAGCGGGCGTTGCGGGCGATCTGGTGCCCGCTCTCCTCGAACACGAAGGCCATGCAGCGCTCGCCCCGGGCGCAGGCCGCCGCGATCATGCTCGACGCGATCATGGTCTTGCCGGTGCCGGCCTCGCCCGAGATCAGGATGCCGGAGCCGCGGTGGAAGCCGCCGGGCGCCAGCATCGCGTCGAGGCCCGGGACGCCGGACGAGATCACGCCCTCGGTCACGCCGTAGTCGAGATCCGCCGAGGTGACGGGCAGGACGCTGATGCCCTCGGCGTCGATCAGGAACGGGTACTCGTTGGTGCCGTGGGCCGAGCCGCGGTACTTCACCACGCGCAGGCGCCGCGTGGTGATCTGGTCCTCGACCCGGTTGTCGAGCAGCACCACGCAGTCGGAGACGTACTCCTCCAGCCCCTGGCGGGTGAGCTGGCCGCCGCCGCGCTCGCCCGTGATGATCGCGGTCAAGCCCCGGTCCTTGATCCAGCCGAACAGGCGGCGGAGTTCCGCGCGCAGCACCGTCTCGTCCGTGAAGGCGGCGAACAGCGTCTCGATCGTGTCGAGCACCACGCGCTTGGCGCCGATCGAATCGACCGCGAAGCCGATGCGGATGAACAGCCCCTCCAGGTCGTAGGCGCCGGTCTCCTCGATCTCGCTGCGCTCGACGCGGACGTGATCGACCGCGAGCCGGCCCTCGGCCACGAGCCCGTCGATGTCGTAGCCGAGCGAGGCGACGTTGGCGGCGATGTCCTCGGCGCGCTCCTCGAAGCTCACGAAGACGCCGGGCTCGCCGTGGAGCATCGCGCCGTTGACCAGGAAGGTGGTGGCGAACAGCGTCTTGCCGCAGCCGGCCGCGCCGCAGACGAGCGTCGGTCGCCCGGCGGGAAGGCCCCCGAAGGTGATCTCGTCGAATCCTGTGATGCCGGTCCGGACCTTGTCCAGCTCCGGCCTGCGATCGCGCTCCACTGCTCGCCTATCCCCGGTTGCAACCGCCCGGTCCGGCCGTACTGCATGGGCGGAGCCGCAGCAATACAAGGTGGCGTCAGCGCCCGCGCAGGACCCCGGCGAGGAGTGCGGGGGTGGCCCGCGCCAGGAGGCGGGCCCCGCGCAAGGTCTCGGCGGCCTCGCCGGGCGCCCCCCGGATCGCGGCCAGCGCGAGCCGCATCGGCACCTGGGCCAGGAAGGCGGTGGCCAGCAGCGCCAGCGCCGTGGCCCGGCCGTGATGCTTGGCGGCGTACTGCACCCCGGCGCGCAGGATGTAGAACAGGCGGTGCGCCCGGGCCTGCCGGGTCGTGCCCTGGCCGGCGTGTCCGATCACCGCGCCGGCCACGTGCCGGACGGCGTATCCGGCCGCGCGGGCGCGCCGGCAGAGATCGACGTCCTCGTAGTAGACGAAGAAGCGCTCGTCGAAGCCGCCGAGGCCCGCGAACAGGGGGCGCCGGATCATCAGGAAGGCGCCCATCACCTGATCGACGGCGCGGTCCTCGGCGTGGTCCCACGCGGTCATGAAGTGGCTCGGCACGAGGCCGAGCCGGTCGAGGGCGAGCGCCTGTCCCAGCAGGCTCGCGGCGGTCGGCGCCCGGGCGCAGCTGCGCTCGACCGTGCCGTCGTCGGCGATCTGGCGGGCGCCGACGATGCCGGTGCCGGGTTCGGCCAGGAGGGCCGCGCGGGCCGTGAGCAGGGCCGGGCCCTCGACCCGGGTGTCGGGGTTGAGGAACAGGATCGCCTCGGCGTCCCCGGCCGCCGCGCCGATGTTGCAGGCCCGCGCGAAGCCGAGGTTTTCGGTGCTGCGGATGACCCGCAGCGCGAATCTCCCTCCCCCCTCTGCGGGGGAGGGTGGCCCCCGAAGGGGGTCGGGAGAGGGGAGCGACGCTGAAAGGAAGGGCTGCGAACCTCCCGACGGGCTCGCCTCTTCCGGAAGCCGGCTTCCCCTCTCCCGACCCTTGCTCACGCAAGGGCCATCCTCCCCCGCAGAGGGGGGAGGGAGAGCTTCGGGGCCGAACGCTTCCAGCGCCTCGGCCGACCCGTCCGTCGAGGCGTTGTCGACCACCACCACCCGCAGGTCGAGCGCCCCCGCGGCGCGCGCGAGGCTCGCGACGCAGGCCTCGACCAGCGCGCCGCCGTTCCAGTTGACGATCACGACGTCGAGGGCAGGGATCACGGCAGGTCCCGGGGCGGTCCGAGGCGGCCCATGAGGCCGTCGCGCAGGGCGGCGAGGAGGCGGGAGAGCACGCGGGGGCGATAGCCCGCGTCGCGCCAGTAAAGGAGCACCTGCACCGGCAGGTAGAGGCCCTGGCGCAGCTTCCAGCCCGCGGGCAGGTGGGGCAGGCGCAGGCCGTAGGCGCTGTTGCGCAGGTAGGTCGCCATGCGGAACAGGGGCTGGCGCGGCATGGCGAGGCCGAAGGGCCCCCGGATCGTGCCGCTGCCGACATGGTGGGCGAGCCCGGCCTCCGGGGCCATCCAGCAGCTGTACCCGCGCGCCCAGGCGCGGAAGCACCATTCGAGATCGACCGCATCGATGAAGTAGTCGGCCCGGAACGGGCCGATGCGGGCGAAGGCCGCCAGATCGACGAGGGAGCCGGAGGTCGCCAGGAAATCCACCGGCACCAGGCCGTCACGGGGGGCCTTGCCGGCGTGGACCGGGTAGGCCGGCGCCTTGTGGCCGGCGCCTGCGAGCGGGCGCGGCCCGATCACGGCGGGC
>NZ_LSIX01001096.1:0-966 GCF_001556475.1 Methylobacterium sp. CCH5-D2
GGATGTGTTTGAGTGGCGGTCCGATCACAGGACACGGACCCGCATGGCCTCGCCCCTCGTCTCCGCCGACTGGCTACACCAGCGCCTCGACGCGCCCGACCTCGTGGTGCTCGACGGCTCTTGGTACCTGCCGGCCGCCGGGCGCGACCCCGAGGCCGAGTATCTGGCGGCCCACATCCCGCGGGCCGTACGCTTCGACATCGACCGGATGAGCGACGAGACCTCGGCGCTCCCGCACATGCTGCCGCGCCCGGAGGTCTTCGCCTCGCGGATGCGCGCGCTCGGCGTCGGCGACGGGCAGCAGATCGTGGTCTACGACGGGATGGGCCTGTTCTCGGCCCCGCGGGTCTGGTGGATGCTGCGCACCTTCGGGGTGGGCGACGCGCTGGTGCTCGACGGCGGGCTTCCCGCCTGGATCGCCGCCGGCTATCCGACCGAGGACGGCGCCCCGGGCCCGCGCGAGCGGCGACATTTCAGCGCTCGGCTCGACCACGGCGCGGTGGCGGATGCGGGGGACGTGGCCCGGGCGCTCGCGGGGGGCACCACCCAAGTGGTCGATGCCCGCTCGGCGCCGCGCTTCCGCGGGGAGGAGGCCGAGCCCCGCCCCGGCGTGCGGCCGGGCCACATGCCGGGGGCACGCAACCTCCACTATGCGAGCCTGCTGCGCGACGGGCACATGAAGCGGCCCGACGAGCTGCGCGCCATCTTCGCCGAGGCAGGAGTCGATCCAGAGCGGCCGGTACTCACGACCTGCGGCTCGGGCGTGACCGCGGCGATCATCGCGCTGGCGCTGGAGACGCTCGGGCACCCGGCCCGCAGCCTCTACGACGGGTCGTGGTCGGAATGGGGGGCGGACCAGTGCCGGCCGGTGGCGACCGGGAGCGCGTGAGGCTCCCTCCCCCCTCCGCGGGGGAGGGTGGCCCCTGCGTCAGCAGGGGTCGGTCGGGACGAAGTCCCGCAGAGAGG
>NZ_LSIX01001097.1:0-6753 GCF_001556475.1 Methylobacterium sp. CCH5-D2
CGTCTTCGTCAAGCGCGAGAGCCAGGACGCCACCGCCTGGGTCTCGCTCGGCGGCCTCACCTCCCCGGCGATGACCGCCAACCGCTGAGGATCAGGCCGCCTCCGCCACGACGAGCGGCCGCTTCACGGCCTTCAGGCGGATGACGTAGGCCTCGATCCGGCCGACGAAGGCGGCCAGATGCGGCGCCACGCCCCGTAGGCTCGCGAGGTCGCGCAGCAGGATATCGAGCGCGAGCGCCCGGTCGCCCTCGGTCGGGCAGGCCGCCGCGAAGGTTTCCACGGCGTACTCGGCGATCCCCTGCGCTCCCTCCCGCCCGTCCTCGGCGAGCGCGCGGATCACGTGCTGGATGGCGGGCTGCATCGCTGGGTCCTGTTCCTGAGGCACGTTGGCCGGGTTCTTGCGAGATCGTCGGTTCGTCCGGACGAATCACCCGGACGCGGAGCATCGTCTCAAGCCGGCAAATGGGCGCGGAATCAAGCGCTCCCGCACACGCGCGGCTCTCACATGCCGACGATGCATGGCTGCAACGCCGCCGATCGGCGCACGCGCAACACGAAAAACTTTTGGAACCCCGTCCGGCCAGGTGCGTTAACTCGCCCTTCATTTTCGGGTTGAGCGCCGTCCGGTGTCATGCAACCTTCATTGCAACGACGAGGGCGGTGGGGGCGGCGGGCATGGCGCACGCGGTTGTCCAGGATGTGGCCGAGACGGCGCTGGCTCTATCGGCACCGCGCCGGAGCGTCGTCCGGCGTCTGGGGCGGGCCTGCAGCTTCGGCCTCGTCGGCACGATCCTGATGCTCGGGGGCGCCTCCACCCAGGCCGGCAGCAGGCCCACCCTGCCGGAGGACGGCCTCGGGGTCGAGACCGGCGGCGAGGTGCGCCCCGTCGCGGCCTGGACGGCGATGTGCGCGCGGATGCCCGAGGAATGCGCCGTCGACACGCGCGAGCCGGCGGTGATACCCCTCAATACCGCCCTGTGGCGGACGCTGACCAGCGTGAACCGCCGCGTCAACGGGCGCATCAAGCCGATCACCGACCAGGCCCACTGGGGCGTGGTTGATCGCTGGGACTACCCGGACGACGGCTTTGGCGATTGCGAGGACTACCAGCTCCTGAAGCGCCGGATGCTGGTGGAGCGCGGCCTGCCGAAGCGCGCGCTGCGCATGACGGTGGTGATCGACGAGATCGGCGAGGGCCACGCGGTGCTGATGGTGCGCACCGACCGCGGCGACTTCATCCTCGACAACAAGACCAACGCAGTCCTGTCCTGGCGCCGCACCGGCTACGCCTACATCAAGCGCGAGGGGCAGGACGGCGAGCGCTGGGTCTCGCTCAACGGCGGCGCTTCGCCGACGGTGACGGCTAACCGCTGAGGTCGTGGATCCCGAAGGTGGAGACCTTCGCGATCCCGGGGCTCAGACGCCCGCGATCAGACCGGCCAACCGCAGCGCGAGGCTTCCCGAGAGCAGGCTCCAGCTGCAGGCGATCATGGTGGCCAGCATCACGAAGGGGATCGGCCTGCCCTCGATCCGCCGCCCCCGGACGGTGTTGCGCAGGATGATGAACGGCGCGCTGAAGGCCAGCATCGGCAGCGCCGCCGCGGCGGACACGCCGCCCCGCTCCAGCAGGCTGAAGCTCGCCCGGCGGGCGGTGAGCAGCTCGTAGGCGCTGGCGAGCAGGCCGGAGAGGGCGAGGCCGACGCAGAGCGTGCGGATCGATTCGAGGGCGGCGGGCGAGACGACCATGCGCGCGGACTCCTTTACGGGATCGCGCGCACTCTAACCCGGTCGTTTACGGAACGTTAAGCGTTTGTCCGGGCTAGGGTTAACCCGTCAACAGGCACGCCTAGTCCTCAAGGTCGATGTCGAGGATCGGCATCCGGAACACGAACGAGTCGTCGCCGTCCTCCTTGTCGTCGGCGATCACGCCGATCGACTCCTCGCCGATATACACCTCCGCCGAGTCGGCGGCCTTCATGGCGACGATGCGGATGTTGTTGTTCGCGAACTTGCGGCGCAGGTAGTCCTGCAGCTTCGCGATCTCGGGCTTGGTCACGCTGTCTCGTCTCCTCTGGCTATGGGGCGCGGGCTTGCCATGCCGCGGCGCGGGCGGCAAGCGCGCCCGCACCCGCGCAGGGGCGCCCTCAGATGCCCTCGGCCATGTGGATGAACTGGTCCATGCTCACGAGCTGGTCCATGGCCCGCGCCGGCTCGGCGCAGCCCGCCGTGCCGACCACGCGGGCGGGAACGCCCACCACCGTGGTGTTCGGCGGCACCGGGCGCAGCACCACGGAGCCCGCGGCCACGCGCGCGCAGGCCCCCACCTCGATGTTGCCGAGGATCTTGGCGCCCGCGCCGATCATCACGCCGCGGCGGATCTTGGGATGTCGGTCGGCGCCCTGCTTGCCGGTGCCGCCGAGCGTCACCGCGTGCAGGATCGAGACGTCGTCCTCGATCACCGCGGTCGAGCCCACGACGACGCCGGTGGCGTGGTCGAGGAAGATGCCCCGCCCGATCCGTGCCGCCGGGTGGATGTCGCACTGGAACACCTCGGACGAGCGGCTCTGCATGTAGAGGGCGAGGTCACGCCGCCCGGCGGTCCAGTAATGGTGCGCGAGGCGATGCGCCTGGATGGCGTGGAAACCCTTGAAGTAGAGCACCGGCTCGATCGCCCGGAAGGTCGCGGGATCGCGATCCATCACCGCCACGATGTCGGCCCGGAAGGCCTCGCCGATCCTTGGATCGTCGCGCAGGGCCTCGAAGAAGCCGTGCGCGATGAGTTCGGCCGGTAGCGCCGGGTGCCCGAGCCGGTGGGCGACCCGGTGGGCGACGGCCCCCTCCAGCGTCTCGTGGTTGAGGATGTTGGCGACCATCAGGGAGGCGAGCTGCGGCTCTTCGCGGAGCACGGCCTCGGCTTCGGAGCGCAGGCGGGACCAGACCGGATCGCAGACCGCGAGCGTCTCGTCGTGGCCGTGGGCGACCTGACTGACGGCGGGGCTTGCGCTCATGCTTCTCTCCTCGAACTCGGTCTCCTGGGACGCGCCGGGGCGCCCGGAGCGGGCGGCGCGTCCCTCCCGGCGTGCCGCGCCTCAGCGCGTGCCGGGGAAGGATTCTACCCGATAACAGCCGTCCACGAAGTCCCGATCCTGCGGCATCAGGGTTGCGCAGGCCCGAGTCCATGCGGAAGGCTCGGGTTCCGTACGGCGGAGCGTGGGGGCGGCCTCTGTCCCGATCAAGACCCGCGGGGCAGCGCGCCGTGACGAAGCGGCCGGGCAGACACGCGCCGGGGCCGCGGATCCGGGGCTCAGACGCTCGCGACGCGCGCGCCGAGGCCGAAGCGGGTCTCGATCGCGGCGGTAAGCCGCTCGACCATCGTGTCGAGCGGGATGTCGGAGGTATCGACCGTCGCCTGGCAGCGGGCGTAGAGCGGCTCGCGGCTCATCAGCACCGCGCGCAGCTCCTGCATCGCGGTGGCGTGGTCGCCCGTCATGGCGAGATGGCCCTGGTCGCGCACCCGCTGCATGTGCTCCTCGGGCTTGGCCCGCAGCCAGATGCTGTAGAAGTTCTGCAGCAGCAGGTCGTAGGTCAGCGGCTCGGCCACGATGCCGCCGCTGGTGGCCAGGATCATCGGGCCGGGATGCTCGGTGAGGCGGCGCAGCGCCGCCTGCTCCAGGCGTCGGTAGCCCTCCTGCCCGTAGATCGCGAAGATCTCGCGCACCGAGAGTGCGTTCTCGCGCTCGATCTCGGCGTTCAGCTCGATGAAGGTCCAGCCGATGCGCACCGCGGTGAGACGCCCGAGGGTCGACTTGCCGGCCCCGCGCAGGCCGACCAGGGCGACCCGCTGGCGCATGGCGCCCCCGCCCTGCGCGTTGCCCGAGAGGACGGCCTTGGCGGCCGCGATCTGAGCGGGCGTCGCGCGGGTCACGAGGTCGCGCACGACCGGCCAGTCGGGGATCGCGTCGGTGCCGGTGATCAGGTCGTCGAGGCGCACGCCCATGGCGTTGGCCACCCGGCGCAGCAGGATGATCGAGACGTTGCCCTGGCCGCCCTCGAGCTGCGCGATGTAGCGCTCGGACAGGCCCGAGGTCTGCGACAGCGTCTTGCGCGACAGGCCGCGCACCGTCCGCGCGTGGCGAACCCGGCGACCGAGATCGGCCAGAAAGAGAGATTCCTGTTCCACCACGCCGTTCATGGCGTCCGTCCGCCTTCCTTCATAGGCAGGGAGCGGCCCCGAGGGGCCGTCCTGCGCCCGGTGCGGCGGCACGCCTGTCCTGCCGTCCGCGTCCGGTCCGTCCCGCTGCACAGGCGATGCCCTCCGGGCACGGATCCGCCAAAACCTCGCGGCCCAGCGTGTCCGTGAGAGCCGATGCCTCCCGCCCGGATCGGGCGCTCCCCCCGCCGCGTCCTGCGGTGGTTCAGGGCCGCTCGCGCTGCGGTGCAGCGAAGCCCGCCACCTATCTGTTGTGCCGGGCCGCGGGGGTCAAGCCGGGCGGGACCTGTTGGGTGCGGATAGTCGGCCCCGGAAGCGGTCCTGGACGCGGTCCCGGGTGGGCCACCGGAGCCGCCTCACTGGGCGGGGGCCTGCGGGGCCGGCAGGGCGGAGGCCTCCAGGATGGGCTGGGCGCCGGCCTTGCGGGCGAGGGCCGCTGGCCGGGGTGCCGGAGCCGCCACGGCGGCGAGCACCTGAAGGCTGGGCCGACGCGGCGGCAGCGGCACCTCGACGCTCTCGGCATGAGCCTGTTCCGCGCCGGTCCCCTGGGGCTGGCCGGCGGTGACCGGAGCCGCGGCGGGGGGAGGCGCCGCCGCCTGCGCGGCGGCGATGTCGAGGGCGGCCAGCTGCACGGTGTCCGCGGACGCGCCCCCGAGGGCGGCGGGCCGGCGCGGCGGCAGCGGCACCTCGACGCTTGCGATCTGGACGGAAGCGGCCGCCAGGGTCGGCGCGTAGGCCAGCGCCGTGCCGGCCGCGGCGAGGCTGGGGTCGGCGGCGGGCGGCGGGCCGGTGAACAGGCTCGCCACGGCGCTGGCCGAGGCGGCCACCGGGGCCATCACGCTGGCGACCTCCGTGGCGAGGCCCTGGCGCTTGGCTGCGTAGTAGTAGCCGCGGTTGTAGTAGGTGTAGGCCTGCGCGAGGTTGCCCTTGGCGGTCTTGTAGGCGCCCGCCAAGTAGGCGACGCCGTAGCGCAGGTTGGTCTCGGGATCGTAGAGGCCGGCCGCGTCGCCCTGGTAGCCCAGGCCCTTGGCGGTGGCGTGCTTGATCTGCATCAGCCCGAGCGCGCTGCCGCCCCGGGCGTTCGGGTTGTAGTTGCTCTCCCGCTTGACCACCGCGTGCACGAAGCTCGCGGGAACGCCGTTCGCCCGGGCCTGCTGCTCGATCAGCGCGTCGATGTTGTCGCGCGCGCCCTGAGCGAAGGCCGTGGCCGGCGCCGCCGCAAGGGCGGTCGCGAGGAGGAGGCGATGCATTCGAGACCCGGTAATTGTTCTGGCCAAGCTGTGGTCGGGTCGAAATGAGGCCGGAAAGCGGCCCGGCCGCGTCAGCCTGTGGGCGGCCGGTCCGGACGGACGGGCCTGTGCCTCGTGCGACACAGCACGTGCCGCGTGCCGCGCCCGATCATGCCCGGATTCTGTTGCGCGCCGGTTACGGCCGCGGCGCCGCAGCCAGGATCAGGCGATCCACCGCGCCGGCGAAACCGTCCGATTCGTTCGAATCGGTCGTGGCCGAGGCCGCCGCCTTCACCGCATCCTCCGCGTTGCCCATGGCGACCGAGAGCCCGCTCCGCGCGAACATCGCCCGGTCGTTGGCGGCGTCGCCGAAGGTCGCGATCCGCTCCGGCGCGAGGCCGAGATGCCGGCCCATCCAGGCGACGAAGGCGCCCTTGTCCTGCCCGGGCGGCGTCACGTCGAGGTAGTAGGGCTGCGAGCGGTGCACGCTCGCCCGCTTCCCCAGCGCCTCCGCGACGGCGGCCTCGCAGGCGGCGAGGTGGGCGTGGTCGCGGCTCACCCCGACGATCTTCTGGGCCCGCCCGAGCAGGGGCGCGAGGTCGTCCCGCACCCGCGGCTCCGCCTGCAGGGTGCGGCGCTCGAGATCCGTGTAGGGCCCCTCTGCGTCGCGCAGCCACCACGCGCCCGCGGCGAAGACCCAGACGTCGATCCCCGCCCCCGTCAACCGGTGCGCGGCCTCCCGAGCGGCGTCCTCGGGAATCGCGTGCTCCTCGATCACGGCGAGGTCCGGGCCGACCACGCAGGCGCCGTTGAAGGCGCCGAGCGGCAGGGCGAGGCCGAGGTCGCGGACGAGGCCGCGCAGCCCGACGGGCGGGCGCGACGAGGCCAGGGTGAAGCCGATGCCCGCCGCCCCGAGGCGCCGCACCGCCGCGACGGTGGCGGGCGTCAATCGCTTGTCGTCCGTCACCAGGGTTCCGTCCACGTCCGAGATCACCAGGGCGATGTCCGGCCGCGTGCCCGCGCTTCGACGCGGGCTCATGGCTCGCCCCTTCCCGCCTCGCGCCCGAGCGCGGCGACCACCTGCTCGGCGATGCGCTCCGGCGGATCCTCGATGCCGACGACGACTGGCCGCTCGTCCGGATCCGGCGGTTCGAGGGTGGCGAACTGGCTGTCGAGCAGGGCCGGCGGCATGAAGTGGCCGGCACGCTCCGCCAGCCGCCGCTCGATCAGCGCGCGGTCGCCGTCGAGGTAGACGAAGCGCACCTCGGGACGCCCCAGGGCCAGCCCCTCGCGGTAGCGGCGGCGCAGGGCCGA